>NZ_LWEZ01000686.1:0-786 GCF_001634945.1 Alcanivorax sp. HI0044 | reverse complement strand
TACATGGGCGGCGGAGCGCTGGAACAGCTTGACCTTGCCGGCCACTTTGGCCACTTCCGGCACAAACTGGATGGCGCTGGCCCCGGTGCCGACCACGGCCACGGTTTTGCCGGTCAGGTCTTCATCGTGATTCCAGCGGGCGCTGTGGAAATGTGGGCCCTGGAAGTCCTCGATGCCGGCAAGCGGCGGGTACGCCGGTTGGTTGAGTTGGCCGGTGGCGGTGATCAGGGCGCGACAGGTGATCACCTCGCCATTGGTCAGGGTGATTTCCCACAGGCCGGCATCATCCAGAAAGCGGGCTTCGGCCACTTCAGTGTTGAAGCGAATGTGGCGATACAGATCGTATTTGCGTGCGCAGTATTGCTGGTAGGCAAAAATTTCTTTCTGCGGCGCGAAGCGACGGCTCCACGGGTAATGGCGTTCAAAGGAAAACGAATACAGATGAGAGGGCACATCACAGGCGGCACCAGGGTAGGTGTTGTCGCGCCAGCAGCCGCCAACATCGTGGCCCTTTTCGATCAGCAGCAGGTCGTCCTGCCCCTGGGCTTTGAGGCGAATGGCCATGCCCAGTCCACCGAAGCCGGCGCCAATAATGATCACGTTGTGCGTTGCTTGCATGGGAAACAATCCAGTTAATAACGTTACGCTCCACTCTAGCGATACATAAACGCCTTGTTTATGGCATTCTGGGACAGAAAATTGTGGGAAACGGACACTTCATGGATGTACGTCGCGCCATTACCAGTGTGCGCCTGCAGCTGGCCTACGCCGCCGAACAGGGGCTGG
>NZ_LWEZ01000685.1:0-616 GCF_001634945.1 Alcanivorax sp. HI0044 | reverse complement strand
CCTCCATGTCGCCTTCAACCAGCTCCATGGTTTCCGGCACCAGCGGAATCTGGCCGGACAGATACACGGTGGAGCCTGCCTTGATGGCCTGGGAATAGGTGCCAATGGCTTGCGGAGCCTTGTCGGTGCTGATTACGGAATGGTTGGACATGATGTGTTCTTCGTCAGTTATGCCCCCGGCCACGGCCAGCAGGCGAAAAAAGGGAAGCGGCTATGCTTGCACGGGTTAATACCTGCACGCAATAGCGCGGAGAAACCGCCAAGAGTGCCTTGGCATGTTGCGTGAGGGGTGCTGCGTTTATCAAAGCCGGTGGATGCGGACGATGCTGTCCAGGGTGCGCAGTTTCTTGATGATGCGGGCCAGGTGGATGCGGTCTTTTACCGTCATGGTCACGTTCAGGGTCGTGAGGGTGGGGTCTTTTTCCGCCATATCGATGGTGTCGATGTTGGAGCCCAGTTCCGACACGCTGTTGGCCAGGGTAGCGAGCACGCCGCGCTTGTTGATCAGCTCGATGCGCAGGGCGGCGGTGAATTCCTGCTCTACCTGTTTGTCCCAGCTTAGCGCGATGCATTTTTCCGGCGCATTGCGCATTTCCGCCAGCAGGTTTTTGCAGGT
>NZ_LWEZ01000684.1:0-625 GCF_001634945.1 Alcanivorax sp. HI0044 | reverse complement strand
GCCGCCGCCATTACCCTGGTGTGGACTTACTGGTTTACCCCGATGGCCCACTCGTCCCTGCTGATCTGGCTGGGTGTCATTGCGGCGGTACAGATTGTCCGCCTGCTGGTCCTGCCCTATTGTCGCCGCCGTCTTGATGCCCAGGAAACCATGCCGTTCTGCCGCCGCATGCTCTCCGGGCTGGCCCTGTCCACGCCGTTGCTGATCGGCCTGGCCGGCTACCTGTTCAACCCGCTGGAAAGCCTGTTTACCCCACAGATGCTGGGCGCCCAGCTGGTTTGTGCCTGCCTGGGCCTGGGCCTCAGCGTGATGGCGCTGGCCGCCTACAGCAGCCATTTCCCCACCGTGTTCCTGTATCTGTTGATGCTGCTGGGCCCGACCGTGGCCCGCCTGGCGGAAACCCAGGAGAATCACCCGCTCTCACTGTTTGCTCTGATATCCCTGCTGGGACTGTTCTTTCTGGTCGCCGCCCGCCGCATCAACCGCACCGGCCACCAGGCGATGATGCTGCAGGCCAGCAACCGCTCCCTGATTGATTACCTGAACCGGGCCCGCGGCGACGCCGAAGCCCTGAACGAAAAGTTGGCGCAGGAAATCTATGAGCGCAAGGAGGCCCGCCAGCGGC
>NZ_LWEZ01000683.1:0-552 GCF_001634945.1 Alcanivorax sp. HI0044 | reverse complement strand
ATCATCACCCTGTCGCCAGATGTCTCCGGCTGGGTCCGTGAACTCAACATTGAAGACAATCAGAGCGTCAGCCAGGGCGACCCGCTGTTCCGCATCGATGACACCCGCTACCAGGCCGCGTTGGCCAAGGCCGACGCCCAGCTGCTCTACCAGCAGGAAGCCCTGCGCCTTGCCCAGCACCAGTATCAGCGCCGCCAGGAGCTGCACCGCAGCAGCAATAACAGCATCAGCAAGGAAGCCCTGGAGAGCGCCAGCATTCAGGCTCAACTGGCCAAAGCCAATGTAGCCCTGGCCAAGGCCGAACGAGACAGCGCCAACATCAATCTTGAGCGCACTCGCATTCATGCCCCGGCGGACGGCACCATCGTCAACCTGACCCTGCAGCAAGGCAATTTTGTCAATCAGGGCAGCCCGGTGGTTTCCATGGTCAAAGCCGACAGTTTCTATGTCACCGGTTATTTCGAGGAAACCAAATTGCCACTGGTGCACGTGGGTCAGGACGCCTCCGTGATCCTCATGAATGGCTCGCGCACCCTGCAGGGAAAAGTCACC
>NZ_LWEZ01000682.1:0-488 GCF_001634945.1 Alcanivorax sp. HI0044 | reverse complement strand
CAAGCGGGGCTTGAGGCGCTGTTGCAGCTGTTGCGTAACCACCGTGATTTTCGCGATGGCGTCGCCCGCAGTGCATTGCTGGAAGTGTTCGAATGCCTGCCCAAAGGCGATCCGCTGGCCAGTGAATACCGCCGCAAGATGTTCAATTACCTTTACTGAGCCTCCCGCCCAAGGGCAGCGGCCATCTCCGTTGCCCTTTCTGTTCTGCTTTCTTGCCTGTCTTCTCTCTGCTTGCTTTTCTCTCTGCTTGGCGCTGGTGTGTTTTGGTGCGTACCGGCACGTCTTGTGCTGTTTGATCCGGGGGCGTGCGCCAATTTAATGCCGTTGGCGCCCATCCATGGTGCATCTTTATGGTGCGACGTTCTTTTGTGGTGCGCAATGAATAATGTTCACCGCTAACCGATTGAAATCGCGTGCACTATTTTGTGGCCTGATTCTTGAATGCTCCTTGTCGGTGCAAGTTTCCGGCACGTTTTGTGTTGGTGCAT
>NZ_LWEZ01000681.1:0-674 GCF_001634945.1 Alcanivorax sp. HI0044 | reverse complement strand
CTGACCGTCTGTACCGTTGCCGGTGACAGACTTGACCCTGTTCAATAAATGGGGCCACTCTGAAACCGGGTTCACCTGTGAATCCCTGATCGAACAAGGAGTTGCGATTATGGAAACCGGTAAACAAATGATTGCCGATATCAAAGGCAAGCTGGATGAACTGGAAGCCGAGCTGGATCAACTGGAAAAGCAGGGGGGCGGAGACCGCAGCACCGAAGCGGAGCGACATCAGCTGGCTTTGCAGGATGTGCTCACAGAATTGCAGCAACGCATTGACGAATACCATGAACTGACCGGTGCAGACAGCGTGGATGGCCAGGCTAACTGGCAACAGCTGGACAAGGACCTGAAGGAACTGGACAGCGATCTTTACGGCGCCAACTGATTCGATGACCGCCTGTTAGGGAACCTCTGAATAACTCCTTGCGTACTCAGCGTGGCCTGAAGCGTGCAGCTGTTGAGTCTTGTCTTGACGGACAGGGTGGTTCCCTTTCCTAGGGGCAAGGCGCAGCAGATGTACGCTTCAGGCCGTGCCCTCCGGGTCTTCCAGGCTGGCCCGCACTCGTCGTTGCGTGTTGAAGGTGAAGAGTCGATGGATGGACATATCTCGATCCCAGTTAGGGGACACCTTCAAAATCGCGCCCTCTGTGCCCCGAATGGGGTATAGATTGCGA
>NZ_LWEZ01000680.1:0-863 GCF_001634945.1 Alcanivorax sp. HI0044 | reverse complement strand
ATCATCAATGGCAGCGCACTTCCCTTTGCCTTTAACAGCTCGCAGCTGTCCCAGTCTTTCCAGACTTCCTGGTTGTCTCCCAGATAGCCACCCAGAGCTTTTTCGCCCCATGGGCATTGGGCCGGGTTGCTGATTGGCGCGAAAGCGGAGACCGAGGTGTAACGCCCGGGGTTTTTCAGGGCGCAGATGAGTGCGCCATGGCCGCCCATGGAGTGCCCGCTGATGGCCTGTTTGCCATTGAGTGGGAAATGCGCCTGCACCAGCGCCGGCAACTCTTCGGTCACATAGTCGTACATGCGGTAGTGCTGGCTCCAGGGTGACTGGGTGGCATTCACATAGAAGCCGGCGCCGGAGCCAAAGTCGTAGCTTTCATGTTCACCGGGCAAGTCGGTACCACGCGGGCTGGTGGCCGGGCAGACAATCGCCAGCCCCAGTTCCGCAGCGGTTTTGTGGGCACCGGCTTTCTGCATGAAATTTTCATCCGTACAGGTCAACCCGGACAACCACCATAGCAGCGGCACAGTATTTTCTTCTGCGGCCGGAGGCAGATAAATGGCAAAGATCATTTCGCAGTTGAGCACCTGGCTGCGATGTTTGTAGCGCTTCAACCAGCCACCAAAGGATTTGGTGGCAGAAACCAATTCGATATCAGACATGATTTATCCTTTCTGACGAAGCCGCTGTAGGAGTACCTCTCGAGGTGCGAACCTGCTTGAGAGAAGTCCTTGCCAGGTAAGGTTCGCACCTCGAGAGGTGCTTGTATGTTTGAATGCTCTTCCTGCAACCATGCAGGACTTGCCGGGGTGGAGGGACCAAAGGAGCATCTGACCCAAGGGTACAGACGGTAGGAGATTTGGCCCCAC
>NZ_LWEZ01000679.1:0-625 GCF_001634945.1 Alcanivorax sp. HI0044 | reverse complement strand
GCGGTTGTTGTAGCAACCAGCACATGGCCCGGGTATCCGCGGCGGTCATTCGTTGAAATGTCGGTTTTGTCGTCATCATGGGTTCAGTGTCTACCCGAAAAGCGACGAAATGTTGATCAAACAGTGAAGGTTTTGTGACAGGGGAGACAGGCGCGAGTTGCGAGAAGCGAGTTTCGAAACCCAGTCCACCTCTTGCCTTTCGAGACTCGTAACTCGTTACTCGCTTCTTTTCGGCAAAGCGGGCTTACGACTGAAGCAGCCAGTTATTCCTAAACAGAGAAGGAAGAACCGCAGCCGCAGGTGGTGGCCGCATTGGGGTTGCTGACCACGAAACGCGAACCCATCAGGCCCTTTTCGTAATCCACCTGGGAACCATCCAGGTATTGAATGCTCATGGCGTCTACCAGCAGGGTTACGCCGGCTTTCTCCACCGAGGTATCGTCTTCATTCACCGCTTCATCGAAGGTGAAACCATAGGAAAACCCCGCACACCCGCCGCCAGTGATATACACACGCAGCTTCAGGTTCGGGTTTCCTTCGTCGTCACGCAGCTCTTTGACTTTGGCCGCGGCGGCATCAGTAAATGAAATAGGCGCTGACTCGGTCATACTCTCGCTATTGGCTG
>NZ_LWEZ01000678.1:0-296 GCF_001634945.1 Alcanivorax sp. HI0044 | reverse complement strand
TCGCCCAGTGTCTGCGGGCGGCGGATCAGGGCTGAGCCCCGGTCGGCCTCCCTTTGCGAGGCCGGATGACAGCGGGCCGGATCACAGATCGCGTATGGGGATCAGGTTCGGCGGTGCGGGCGGCGGGGTGTTTTCTGGCACCGTGGCCGGGCGCACGGTTTCGGCCTGGCGCTGGCGCATTTCCTGCTGTTCGTTTTCCAGATAGCGCGCTTCTGCACTCAGAGCATTGAGCCCCCGGTTTTCGTCGCTGGTATCGAGCTCCACCGGTGATTGCAGGTACAAGGAGTCCATTTCCT
>NZ_LWEZ01000677.1:0-619 GCF_001634945.1 Alcanivorax sp. HI0044 | reverse complement strand
CCACCCTGACCCTGTACCGCGATCAGCACGACAGCCCTACCCGATTCGAGCTGCGTGAAGAGTACATGAGCGGCTCCACCGTGAAACNGAATGCCGTGGAACGGGGTAACTGGGCATCGCGCAAATACCAGGAAGGCGTTACCCAGGAAGATGTCTACACCATCAACCCAGAGGCCGATGACGACACCCAACGCCAATATCTCAAGGACGCGGTCAATGCCATCGAGCAACTGGACCAGTCCGGCAACCGGATTGAATCGAACCTGAATTACCGTTTGCTCAGCAAATAATCCGTATCGATGGGACGAAAAAGGCGCTTCGGCGCCTTTTTCGTTCCCGCTCCCCCTCGCAGCCCTTTTACCTGCGGCACTTTGCCGCTACCTGTGAATACATCCCAAATAGGAATGACTTGCATTAAGAAGGTAAAACTCTTAGTATTGCGAACCCTATTCAACCCTTGACGCTCATGTAATTGCCGCGCGCCACCCTGTGATTTCCTGTCATCGGGCTTCCATTATTACGCGGTAGACTACATAAGCCTTTGTGTACCCAAGACCGGGCACCTGATCATTTGCCCATAGCTGGAGTTTTCCATGCCCCCAATTTCCCTGCACTTGCC
>NZ_LWEZ01000676.1:0-4827 GCF_001634945.1 Alcanivorax sp. HI0044 | reverse complement strand
GTGCCGCCCAGCTGAAGTAGGTCACCGTGGAGCGGTCTATGCCTGCTTCGCGCAACCATAGCGATAACGACGAGAAAATCAGCAGCAACGGAATGCCCGCCGAAAACCCGTAAAAGAACATGGTGGCCACACGGGGGTGCAGGAAGGCTTTCAGGGATTGCTGCCAGCTGGTTGATTGTGGGGGCATAGGACTCTTAACGGGTATTGCCGATTGGCGAAAGGCTCATCATAGACACTTTGTTCGCAGGGGGCGATGTGGGTTCAACAGCCTGCTACAGGAAATACTGTCTGGGCACGCGGTCGCCCAGCACCGGAATATTTTCATCGCGTAGCCGTTGTGTCTGAATCTCCCCCGAGGGGGTGCCAGCCAGGGCAATACAGCCATCGGCGCGCAACACCCGGTGCCAGGGCAGGCGGGTGTCCTTGGGGAGCTGGCTCATCAGACGGCCAACAAAACGGGCATGACGGGGAAAGCCCGCCTGTTTTGCCACGGCGCCATAACTGCTGACGTATCCGGGGGGAATAGCGGCGACGATCTGGTAAACGGCATCTCGGAATTCAGGGTTCATGAAAGGTAGCTTCCAGTGGCTAGCTTCCAGCTGCAAGGAAAAACGCAGAGCACAATAAAAAGAGGAAACCGGTGCCAGCCGATTTCCTCTTCTGGGTTGTAGCATCGTGCGTTAGGCATTGAGCGTCCGGCGTTGTTATCGCAGCCCGCCGTCCATATCGATGCAGCGACCGGTGAAATAGTCGGTCTCGAAAATAAAGGCCACGCTGCGGGCAATGTGCTCGGCTTCGCCCAGACGTTTGAGGGGCACCGCCTGTACCAGGCGCTCGCGGGCTTCCGGTTTCATGGCGGCCAACATGTCGGTGTTGATGGTGCCCGGCGCCACCGCCCCGGTGCGAATGTTGTAGCGGGCCAGTTCTTTCGCCCATACCTCGGCCATGGCGGCCACGCCGGATTTGGCGGCGGAGTAGTTGCTCTGGCCGAAGCTGCCCTGGCGGGCCAGGGAGGAAATGTTGACGATCACGCCTTCCTCGGCGCCGGTTTCGACCATCTTGGCGGCGGCCTCACGGCCACACAGGAACACCCCGGTCAGGTTTACGTCGATCACGGCCTGCCACTGTTGCAGGCTCATCTTGCTGACCAGCTCTCCGTCTTTGGCCTTGATCAGCAAGCCATCACGGGTGATGCCTGCGTTGTTGACCAGGCCGTGCAGGGCGCCGAAATCGGCAACCACATTGTTGAACAGGGCTTCCACCTCTTCTTCTTTGGCCACATTGGCCAGGTAGGCGCGGGCTTCGCCGCCAGCGGCTTCACAGGCGGTCACGGTGGCGTCCAGGTCTTCCTGACTCAGGTCCACACAGGCCACTCTGGCGCCTTTGCCGGCAAAAAAGGTGGCGATGCCACGACCCAGGCCACGGCCGGCGCCGGTCACAACAATCACTTTCTGGTTCAGTTCCATGGTGATTCCTTACACTGTCGGTTCACGTTGCAACGGATTATGGTGAGGTGCAGCGGGCAGGCCAATGACCGGATTGCTCAGGCCCGCCGTAAAACGGGAAGCTGGAAAAGGAGAGCAGGACCCCATATGCATCAGGAAGCAGAAGCCCAGTCGTTTATCTATCAGCACAGCCATGCGGCACTGGCCACCGTGGACGATGAGGGCGCGCCGTTTGCGTCTGCCGTCAATGTGGTCCCGGACCATGAAGGGCGCCTGTTGATGCTGGTCAGTGCGCTGGCGGCGCATAGTGTGAACCTGGCGGCCAACCCGGCGGCATCACTGGTGTGGGTGGAGCAACAGCACAGCGACTGGCAGGCGGCCATGCGGTTGACCGTGTCCGGCGAGGTGGTGGCTGTGCCCCCGACCGAGGGGGAGCGTTACTTTCAGGTGTTTCCTCACGCCCGCGAGTACCTCCAGCTGGATTTTCATTTTCTCGCGTTGCGCCCGAAGACGGCGCGCTGGATACCAGGTTTTGCCCGGGCGACCTGGTTGAATGCCGAAGCGCTGGTGCAGCCGTGGGGCTGGGACCTGGCCCGTGAACAGGCCATGGTTGGCCACATGAACGACGACCACGCCGAGGCCATCGATCACTACCTGGCCTTGCTGGGGGCGCCGGGGCAGGGGGCGCAGATGTTGGCCGTGGACCCCTGGGGTGCGTGGCTCTGGCACGAGGCGCGGTTGCGTCGGCTACCGTTCCCGGCCCGGGCGGAAGACGCCGGGCAGGTGCGCGAGACATTAGTGATGTTGGCGCGGACCCGGCCGGAGGATTTTTTCCTCGCCCGCCCTTGAATCCCGCCGTTACGACCCCATCCCACGCCCAGCAGGCAGGCAAGAGGCCACCGGCTAAGGCCGGTATTTCCTGTTGACTGTTCTGGCGTCCTTACTATGATTAGCACTCGACTCGTTAGAGTGCTAATTGCGACTGTCGAGCTCTACCCATCGGGGAAGCGGCTCGGGTGTCAACTGAACTAACTGGGAGTTTAAGGAAAAATGAGCATCCGTCCTTTGCATGATCGCGTGCTGGTTCGCCGTGAAGAGGAAGAAACCAAATCCGCTGGCGGTATTGTGCTGCCCGGTTCCGCTGCCGAGAAGCCGTCTCGTGGCGAAGTGATCGCCGTAGGCAATGGCAAGATCACCGAAAACGGTGATGTACGCCCGCTGGACGTGAAAGCCGGCGACAAGGTGATCTTTGGCCAATACGCAGGGTCCACCGTGAAGGTGGAAGGCGAAGAGCTGCTGATCATGAGCGAAGCCGAAATTCTGGCCGTCGTTGAAGGCTAAACGCTGAATACGGCCCGGGTAACTCTTCCGGTCAAGACAGACATCGAACGCCCGCAAGGGCATTCAGCCCATCACTGGGTAAAGAATCGCAGAGGTATATAAAACATGGCTAAAGAAATTTTGTTCCGTGACGAAGCGCGTCAACGTATGGCCAAAGGCGTCAACATCCTGGCTGACGCCGTCAAGGTCACCCTGGGCCCGAAAGGCCGCAACGTGGTGCTGGAAAAATCCTTCGGCGCTCCGTCCATCACCAAGGATGGCGTCTCCGTTGCCCGCGAAATCGAACTGGAAGACAAGTTCGAAAACATGGGTGCTCAGATGGTGAAGGAAGTGGCATCCAAGGCCAACGACGAGGCCGGTGACGGCACTACCACTGCCACCGTGCTGGCTCAGGCATTCGTTAACGAAGGCCTCAAGTCTGTTACCGCTGGCATGAACCCCATGGACCTGAAGCGCGGCATCGACCAGGCCGTGGCCGCCGTGGTGGAAGAGCTGAAGAAGCTGTCCACCCCGTGTGACAACACCAAGAGCATCGAGCAGGTGGGCACCATCTCCGCCAACGCCGACAAATCCGTGGGCGAGATCATTGCCCAGGCCATGGAAAAAGTGGGCCAGGAAGGTGTTATCACCGTTGAAGAAGGCCAGTCCCTGCAGAACGAGCTGGACGTGGTTGAGGGCATGCAGTTTGACCGTGGTTACCTGAGCCCCTACTTCATCAACAACCAGGAGAAGATGCAGGTCGAGCTGGAAGACCCGTACATCCTGCTGGTAGACAAGAAGATCTCCAACATCCGCGAACTGCTGCCGGCCCTGGAAAATGTGGCCAAGGCAGGCAAGCCGCTGCTGATCATCGCCGAAGATATCGAAGGCGAAGCGCTGGCGACCCTGGTTGTGAACAACATGCGCGGCATCATCAAGTGCGCCGCCGTGAAAGCGCCGGGCTTCGGTGACCGTCGCAAGGCCATGCTGCAGGACATCGCCATCCTCACCGGCGGTACCGTGATCAGCGAAGAAGTGGGCCTGAGCCTGGAGAATGCGTCCCTGGAAGATCTGGGTACTGCCAAGAAAGTGAACATCGACAAGGAAAATACCACCATTGTTGATGGCGCTGGCCAGCAGGCAGATATCGATGGCCGTGTGGAACAGATCCGCAAGGAAATCGAGAACTCTTCTTCTGACTACGACAAGGAAAAACTGCAAGAGCGCGTGGCCAAGCTGGCCGGCGGTGTTGCGGTAATCAAGATCGGTGCGGCCACCGAGATTGAAATGAAAGAGAAGAAAGCCCGTGTGGACGATGCCCTGCATGCGACCCGCGCTGCGGTAGAAGAAGGTGTGGTTCCTGGCGGTGGTGTGGCGCTGGTACGCGCGCTGGCCAACGTTGGCACCATCAAGGGTGACAACGACGAGCAGAACGCCGGTATTGCCCTGACCTTCCGTGCGCTGGAAATGCCCCTGCGTCAGATCGCCTACAACGCCGGCGCTGAAGCGTCTGTGATTGTGCAGGAAGTGCGTAATGGCAAAGGCAACTACGGCTACAACGCGGCCACCGGTGAATACGGTGACATGCTGGAAATGGGTATCCTGGATCCTGCCAAGGTAACCCGTTCCGCGCTGCAGGCAGCGGCTTCCATCGCCGGCCTGATGATCACCACCGAAGCCATGGTGGCGGATAAGCCGGAAGAAAATGCCGGTGGCGGCGCTCCGGACATGGGCGGCATGGGTGGAATGGGCGGTATGGGCGGCATGATGTAAATCATCCCCTCGTAACACGCTCCGAGAAAACCCCGCCTAGTGCGTAATGCCGTTCACTTAAGCATTGCAGGCAGAGCGGGGCTTTCCGAAAATCCGGTTTCCACTCGCGGGAAGCCGGATTTTTTGTGTCTTTACAGCAGTCTCTTTTCGATATTGATGCCCTTCAGTCCTTCTCTGACCTGAGCACCTTCACCCAGAACATCCCCGTTGAATGGGTTGAGTCGGCGCTCCAATTGTCCTCCAAAGCAACGATTCGTCGGCGGCGCCTCCCCAGCGATCAGGTGCTGTG
>NZ_LWEZ01000675.1:0-269 GCF_001634945.1 Alcanivorax sp. HI0044 | reverse complement strand
GGTGGTAGTCATTGTGTTGTGCATGTTCGGCGGTGCCTGGGCCTGGCTGAAAGTGTCACCACAACTGCGTGCCCGCCAGCAGGTAGAGCGTGTGCTGCAGACGCTGTTCATGCTCTGCGCCACGGTGGCCATTCTTACCACCGTGGGCATCGTCATGTCGGTGCTGTTCGAATCCATCCGCTTCTTCGGCAAGGTGCCGGTGACGGACTTCCTGTTCGGGTTGCAGTGGAGCCCGCAGACTGCCCTGCGCGCTGACCAGGTGGCATCCG
>NZ_LWEZ01000674.1:0-720 GCF_001634945.1 Alcanivorax sp. HI0044 | reverse complement strand
GCGGCATTCGCCACCTGCACTCGTTGCCGTTCTATTTCGCCATGCGTTCGGCCATGTGGTGTGCACTGCCAGCATTGGTGGTGCTGGGGCTGTGGCTGGCATTTGATGACAGCATCATTCGTCAGCAGGTGCTGGCCAGTTTGCCGGCGGAACTGCAGCCGACGGATGCGTCCAGTTATAACCTGACGCTCAGCAAAATCCAGAACGTTGCCAGTGGTGCGCTGCCTGTCAATTTCGTGGAGCCGCCCATCGCGGCAGCGGCGGAACATCTGCAGTCATTACGCCAGACCAGCGCCATGGCGCTGACGGTGGTAGTCATTGTGTTGTGCATGTTCGGCGGTGCCTGGGCCTGGCTGAAAGTGTCACCACAACTGCGTGCCCGCCAGCAGGTAGAGCGTGTGCTGCAGACGCTGTTCATGCTCTGCGCCACGGTGGCCATTCTTACCACCGTGGGCATCGTCATGTCGGTGCTGTTCGAATCCATCCGCTTCTTCGGCAAGGTGCCGGTGACGGACTTCCTGTTCGGGTTGCAGTGGAGCCCGCAGACTGCCCTGCGCGCTGACCAGGTGGCATCCGGAGGCGCTTTTGGTGCGGTGCCGTTGTTCATGGGCACCATGCTGATCTCGGCCATTGCCCTGTTGGTGGCAGTGCCGGTGGGCCTGATGTCAGCTATCTACCTGGCAGAGTACGCAAGCAAGCGGGTGCGCACGGTGGCCAAGC
>NZ_LWEZ01000673.1:0-678 GCF_001634945.1 Alcanivorax sp. HI0044 | reverse complement strand
CGTGAAATGCAGCCGCGCCCTGCCCGCCGTTATCCGCAAGAACGGCGGCCGCCCCTTGATGTACAAAACCGGGCACTCGCTGATCAAGGCCAAAATGAAGGAAAGCGGCGCCGCCCTGGCCGGTGAAATCAGCGGGCATATCTTCTTCGCCGACCGCTGGTTCGGCTGTGACGACGGCGCCTATGCCGGCGCCCGGCTACTGGAAATTCTCTCCCTGCAGGACGACACCGCCGGCCAGGTGTTCGACCAGTTTAAGACCGGCATCACCACCCCGGCGCTCTATATTGATGCCAGCGATGACAACAAGTTTGCGCTGATCGACGCCCTTATGGCCCGCGCCGAGCAGTTCGCCGGTGGCCGCCCCACCACCATCGACGGACTCCGCGTGGACTTCCCCGATGGCTGGGGGCTGGTGCGCGCCTCGAACACCACACCCTCACTGGTGGCACGCTTCGAAGGCCGCGACGAAGAGGCACTGGAACGGGTCAAAGGCCAGTTCCGCAAACACCTGCAAGCTGTGGATGAGAGCCTGACACTGCCGTTTTGATCAAGTTAGCCGCACGCAAAACGTAACAAGCGGCACGCCAGCGCGTATAATCGCCAGCATTCGTAAGGCGGAAATGGCCACAATGCCATCTCCGCCACACAGCTCGGCCCGCAGCAGAGTGCGCCGATGCA
>NZ_LWEZ01000672.1:0-537 GCF_001634945.1 Alcanivorax sp. HI0044 | reverse complement strand
TTTGTTATTCTCTTCGACGATTTCGGATAGGAAAAGTAGGCCCTAGAGTATGACAACAGAACAGGAAAAAGTAGGCCTCAACGCCTTGCACGAACGGCTCCACCGCGTATTACCGGCGGTGTCCCTGTCGTGCCAGGCATTGCCACAAACGCCCGCCCTGCGCCTGTGGCTGCTGGATGAGCTGTTCCCGGAGCAGGCGCTGGACCCGGAAATCGTCAACGCGATCATGGAAGAGCCGCCGTACTGGTCGTTCTGCTGGGCTTCCGGGCAGGTGCTGGCGCAGTATCTGCTGGATAATCCCGAGCAGGTGGCCGGCCGTTGTGTGGTGGATGTGGGCCCGGGTTCGGGGGTGGTCGCCATTGCCGCTGCCATGGCCGGGGCACGCAAGGTCATCGCCTGTGATCTGGACGAGGATGCGCTCACGGCCACGGCCATGAACGCCCGGGAGAACGGCGTCGAGGTGGTGCTGAGCAATGATCTGGACTCCTCCCTGGCAGAGGCGGACCTGGTGACAGCCGCAGATATTCTCTATGACCG
>NZ_LWEZ01000671.1:0-358 GCF_001634945.1 Alcanivorax sp. HI0044 | reverse complement strand
GCTGGCCGGTTTGTCGTCCTCGGCTTTCGGCGCGGCGGTGTTTTGCTCGGCCGGGGCCTGGGCGGCCGGTTGTTGCTCAGCAGCAGGTTGCTGCGGCTGAGCCGGTGCAGCGGTTGGTTCCTGCTTCGGTTCAGCTGCGGCTTGCGGCTTGCTGGCCGTCGGTGGTTGCTCGTTTGTCTGAGCAGCCTTGGCCACTTCTTTTTTAGCCTGATCGTCGGTCTTCGCTTGCGCAGACGGCTCCTGAGCAGGGACCAGCTTGGCGGGCGGGTGACCTTCGTCATCCACGGGCGCGGGCTGTTCGTTGCGTGGACGGGCCGGTTTGGGTGTCTTGTTGCGCTGCGGTTTGTCCGCAGAGGCT
>NZ_LWEZ01000670.1:0-763 GCF_001634945.1 Alcanivorax sp. HI0044 | reverse complement strand
CCGGGGCCGTGATCCGCGCCCAGGGCCCGCTGCTGGCACACATCAACGACAACGCCGACGACTGGGCGCGCCTGTGGCAGACCCAGGTCGAGCTGGGCATCATCCCCTACTACATGTTTGTGGAGCGTGACACCGGCGCCCGCCATTACTTTGAAGTGCCCCTGGCCAAGGCCTGGGAAATCTATCGCGACGCCATGAAACAGGTCTCCGGCATCGCCCGCACCGCGCGAGGCCCGAGCATGTCCAGCCACCCGGGCAAGGTGGAAATCCAGGGCGTGACCGAAATCAACGGCGAGAAAGTCTTCGCCCTGCGTTTCATCCAGGGCCGTAACCACGACTGGGTTCAGCGTCCCTTCTTCGCCAAGTACAACGAGGAAGCCACCTGGCTCAACCATCTGGAACCGGCCTTCGGCGAAGACAAGTTTTTCTTTGAAGACGAGCTGGCGGAGATGGAGAGCGAGTAAGGATCAGTTGATAGTGGATAATTGACAGTTGACAGCTACGCGGAAAAGCGTGGAATTGATCTGAAAGTAAAGAGGCCGCATCCAAAGTTTGGGCGCGGCCTCTTGCGTTTAGNTCTAAACCGACCTCTTATCGCGTCGCTGTCAACTTTCCACTATCAACTTTCAACTGCTTTTCCTTACCGCTGAATGACAGCAATAATGAATTCACCCAACTCAAGGAGAGTCCGATGAAGAAAATTCTCGCCAGTGCATCTGCTGCCGCTCTGCTGACCGGTTGTCTTGGTCAGAACGCCCTGTTC
>NZ_LWEZ01000669.1:0-3948 GCF_001634945.1 Alcanivorax sp. HI0044 | reverse complement strand
GTACCAATACCCCGGAGTTTGGCGCCAAGGGCATTACCGAGCCGGATTCGTTCGGGCCGGCACGCAACCCCTGGAACCCGGACCATACTCCCGGTGGCTCTTCCGGTGGCTCGGCAGCCATGGTCGCTGCGGGCGTGGTGCCGGTGGCCGGCGCCAACGATGGCGGTGGCAGCATTCGGATTCCGGCTGCCTGTTGTGGCCTGTTCGGTCTCAAGCCGGGCCGTGGGCGCACCCCCTGGGGGCCGGAATTCACGGAGGCCATGCACGGGATCGCCGTTAACCACGTACTCACCCGTAGCGTCCGTGACAGCGCGCTGCTGCTGGATATTGCCCAGGGCGACGAGCGCGGCAGCCTGTTTCAGATTGCCCCGCCAAAGCAGGCTTACGCCCTGTCTGCGGCCAGCCGCCCGGGCAAGTTACGCATCGGTTTTTCCACCCGCTCGCCGCTGGGTACCGATGTGGATCCGGAAGCGATCCGGGCGGTGGAGAAAACCGTGGCGTTGTTGCGGGACTTGGGCCACGAAGTGATTGATGCCGAGCCGCAGATGGACGCCAAACAGATGTGTATGGACTGGCTGTCGGTCTGGTTTGGTCAGTGTGCTGCCGAAGTGGATGAGGTGAAGGCCATTACCGGTTGCGGTGATGAAGGCTTCGAGTTGGATACCCTGGCCATTGCGGCTTTTGGTCGCGCCACCCCGGCCCATGAATACGTGAAGTGCCAGACCCGCTGGCAACAGTACATGATCGCCATGGATGCCTTCCTGGAGCAGTACGATTTCTGGCTCACCCCCACCCTGGCCATGCCCCCTGCAGCTATTGGTGCCATGGCGACGCCGCCGTGGCAGCAGGCCGCGTTGAAGATGTTGCTCAAGGTGGGCGGGGAAAAACTGTTGATGAAAACCGGCATGATCGAGCAGATGGCCATGGAGAATTTCAAATACATGCCCTTCACCCAGTTCGCCAACGTGACCGGGGTGCCGGCCATGTCTGTGCCCTTGCACTGGTGCCAGAACGGTTTGCCGCTGGGCTCCCAGTTTGTCGGTGGCCACGGCGATGAAGGCAAGCTGCTGGCGCTGGCCGCGCAGCTGGAAGCCGCAGCGCCCTGGTTTGATAAAACGCCGGACGCATGAGGCCAGACGCCCGACGTTTGGAAGGGCGGTTTTAGACGTTCATGGCCGCCTGGGCTGCCGGCGAGCGTGCCAGGTACGCCAGCGCCTGTTCCGTATCGCCTTCATGGATCGGATGAAAGCGTGGGGAGACCCAACGCAACGTGGCCTTGAGCAAAAAACCAAAGGTGGGAACGTTCCGGGTCTGCTCGCCGACTTGCTGTAGCTGGATCAGCACCTGCGGAATCAGTTTGCGGCCTATCTCACGTGCGGCCTTGTCGGAATCCTGCCGGGCCAGGCTGCGCCCGCCTTCGGCAATGAAGTAAATGAACAGCGGGAAAACAATGGCCATCAGAGCCTGGCGGCTGACATAAAACCCAAGCTGGGTCTTGCACAGATGCTCGAACAGATCGTAGGCCACGGTGCGGTGTTCCACTTCTTCGGCCAGGTGCCATTTGAACAGATCCACCATGGTGGGGTCGCCGTTCTGCTCCCAGCTTTCGTTGTCCATGGCCCACTGCCCCAACACACCGGTGAAATGTTCGATGGCGGCGATGATGCCGACACGCATGACCAGCCAGTGTTTTTTGAACGGTTTGCGCTGCATCAGGGTAAGCCCGAACGGCGCATCGGCCAGCGCGGTGCCAAACAACCATTCCACTCGTTTCAGGAACGGCTCTACGCTGAGGCCGTGACGTTCCAGATACAGTTGTGCCTTGCTGTGGGCGCGAGAGTGCACCGCTTCCTGTCGGATGAAGCCCTGCACGTCGGCCAGAAGCTGTTCATCCTGGATCAGCGGCAGGGCCTGATTGTATACCCGACAGAACCACAGCTCGCCTTCCGGCAACAGCAGGTGGATGCCGTTGATGGTGTGTGTGGAGAACGGATCATCACGCAGCCAGTGCAGTGGTGTCTGATCAAAATCGAACTGCACCCGGCGCGCTTTCAGTTGGTGTCGAACAGTGGCATTCATGGTGTCCGGTCTCCGTCAGGGGGTCAGGTCAATGCGTGCAACGCGGCGTGACAGTGAAGGGGCGAAGCGGCTGAGCAAGCGGGTGCTCCAGGCTTCCGCCCCCACCAGTGACAGGGCCGGGTTGTTGAGTACTGCCTTGAGGATGGCGTCGGCCACATCGTCCGGTGAAAAATTACGACGTTTGTAGAGCGCATCGGCCTTGGCGCGTTTCTCGGCTTGTTCTTCTTCGCTGGCGCCGGCATAGACGGTGGCGTTGGCAATGCCGGTGGCAACAAAGCCAGGGCAGATGGCGGTGACGCCGATATCGTGCTCGGCCAGTTCAGCACGCAGGCACTCGCTCAGCATGTGCACCGCTGCCTTGCTGGTGGAGTAGGCGGCCAGTTTGCGATTGGGGGCAAAGGCGGCGGCGGAGGCCACGTTAATAATGTGGCCGTGGCGATGGCCGTCGATCATCTGCTGGGCGAACAGACGCGAGCCGTGAATGACGCCCCACAAGTTCACTTTCAGCAGGCGATCCCATTCCTTGACGCTGGTATCCAACACTCCGCCAGCCATACCGATGCCGGCGTTGTTGATCACAATGTCGGCGCCACCCAGTTCCTTGGCGACCCAGTTGGCCAGGCGTTGCATGGCCTGGGCCGAGCCCACATCGACTTTGCGAGACCAGGCAACGGCACCCAATTCCCGAGCCTTGGCTGCGGTGCCTTCGGCGCTGTCTTCATCAATGTCCACACAGACCAGGTCCGCGCCTTGCGCAGCGAAGCGCAGGGCGGTGGCGCGGCCGATACCGGAACCGGCGCCGGTGACGACCGCCGTTTTTCCATTCAGGGGGAGTGCGCTGCGGGCCGGGCGTACGCGGGCATGCTGCAGGGCGCCGCTCATGGTGCCTTTCTCTACGCCGCTGACGAATTCGTGAATCCAGTCGGCAATGCGTTCCGGGTGGCTGAGGGGGACCCAGTGGTTGGCGTTGATGTCGCGGCGGTAGAGTTCTTCTACCCAGAGATGCAGGTCTTCAAATAGCTGGGTGCCCACATAATTGTCGCGGGTGGGCACGATCAATTGGACCGGGCAATTGGCGTAGCGCTTTTCCGGGTTGATCAGCTTGTTACGAAAATTGGCCCGGTAGAGCTGCACGCCGAATTTGCCGTCTTTGCCCTGGGTGGGGTTGGCGTCGGGTTCGGCGACATTTTCCCGGTGCTTCAGGTACTGCGGCCAGAGTTTGTCGAGGCCGCCCTGCCAGGCGCTGGGGGCGAGCACGGGAAGATGAAAGAAACCGATATACCAGGAGCTGAGTACCTGCTTGAAGACTTTCGCCTTGGCGGAGGCGGACAGGTTCAGGGTGCGTTCGCGCATCCAGTGGCCCATGTGGTCCAGGCAGGGGCCGGAAATCGTGGTGTAGGACAGAATGCGCGATTTCAGCGGCTCGCTGGTGACCGATTCCCAGCTTTGAATGGAGCCCCAGTCATGGCCGGCCAGATGAAACCCCCGGCCGGGGATCAGGGTATCCACCACCGCGAGCAGGTCGGCGGACAGCAGCTTCATGCGGTAGTCCGCTTGCGCTCGGGGAGCCTGGGAGGCGCCGGCGCCCCGCACATCATAGAGGATTACAAAGTAGTGTTTGGCCAGCTGCTGCGCCACCGGTTGCCACACGCTGTGGTTGTCCGGGTAGCCGTGCACCAGCACCACGGGCGTCTTTTTGGGGTCGCCGAGAGTGTAGGCCTGGAGTGAAATGCCCTGGCTGTTGACGGTGGTGGGGGTCATGTTGGCTCCTGAAAACATGGCGACGCGATATCTGGACAACGTCAAGATAATCGAATGTATCAGTGCTCAATGTAACGGTCAATGTGCTCGTTGTGGCAGCAAATACCG
>NZ_LWEZ01000668.1:0-35264 GCF_001634945.1 Alcanivorax sp. HI0044 | reverse complement strand
ACTTCAGTGTGGAGATGCTGAAGGAAGCAGCTAAAATCGCCATTGAATCTGCGCTGGAGGTGTCTGGGAATCTGACAGTGGACAATGCCACCAACCTACCGAGCAGCCGGCACTGGTATTTATCGTCCGGAGCATTAACCAAGCATGTTCAGGCGACGGATTTGTCGCTGCGGTTGCAAAGTTAAAACCAGCTCAGATTCCCGAAATTTTCTTAATTATGGTTTCCCTTCGACTTTACCGCCGTGCCTGTGGTCGCTGAGCGCCTGAAATCCGATACCTAACGCGGCACTTCTTCTAAACAGTGACACGCGGCAAATTTTATCCCTGCCCGCGGCGTGACTACGTCACTTTAACTTTCCTTTTATGATAGGTCCGTTGTGAGCCAAAGTCTCTACTGTGGGCTTTGTTGTCACTGAAAAAACAAGCGCAAGAGAGAACATAAAAATAGCAAAGGGAGTGCCATGATATACCACCCCATCAAACATACAGTGCACAAGCATAACCCCTCCTAAACCGACACCGAGCACCAAGTTTTTTTCACTGTATCGCCTCTTCATAAAGAGGAAATAAACGCCCCTTCCCATCAGGAGAATAACCCCGCACCAAAATATCGAGCCGACAAGAAGCCCCCACTCCAATGGCACTTGCAAAAAACCATTATGGACTTGTGACAACTCTGGTCGAATTTTCACAACGCTATATATGTCTCCACCCCACCCCCATATTGGCCTGTCTGCAATCAAAGATACAGCGTGTAGCCACACACTCCACCGTCCAGAGCTCACCTTCTCCAGCCCTCCGCCTCCTCGCTCATAGAGAAAAAATCTCCCAATACCCATAGATGAGTTATCAACAAAAAAAACAGTGGAAATCCATACGCTAAGAATGGAAGCCAGAACAACACACAGCCAAATTTTCCACTGCCTCCACATCGTCAGAATAGCAACAAATAAAAGAGCCAAAATCGTAGACAAAATTGCAGCCCGCCCACCTGACCACACTACAAAGAAAAAAGAAATGGAGTAACCAAGCATTGATGCAACCCTAAAAGCACCACAGGAATAAAAGCACCCCCACAAGGAAATAAATAGCATCGCGCTAACAAACATACCAAGATGCCTAATATTAACGAAATTGATAACACCCCATATCCAGTCATACTGGGCCGGGTCATCTAAAGAAAACCACAACAAAAAAAACAACATCGTGGTAAAAAAAAGACCGGCATACAGTCCGGAAATCAAAAATCGCACAAGACGTATATCCTCACTAAAAAGAGAAGAAAGAATAGAGAACATAAAAATCTGCCCGCAAAAATCCCTGACTCTCTCCCAGCTGGAAGGAACAACACCATCTAAAAAAGCTATGGAATTTGATAAAAAAACACCAAGAACGACAACAGAAGAAAAACCCCAAGCAACAAGACACCACCTCTCTCTAGGAGATACAACCAGAGCCATGACAGATAACACTGCTTGCGACATAAAAATATTTTTATTATTTATAGGGCTAATAAAAACATTAAAACCAGAAATAGAAAAATAAACCAAGAAAACCAAAAAACCAAAAACCAACTTGCGGTCATCCTCAACCATATTATCAATCACCACTACCCCTCCTTGAAAACTCAATCCAAGGAACTCTAAATTTTTTAAAATATTTTCTATCCTTATCGCTAAGCATTGGTGGATCATGGTCACCAACAACAATAACCCTCAAGCCACTCATATGCCTTTCATGTAAAAGCTTCTCAAGATAATAAAAAAACTGATAATGTAATTTTAAATTAGAACAAGCCTTGGATGATGGAAGCACTCCCACGCTGCCACAATCCAATAGGTCCACCGACAGATCCCTGCGATCATACGGAATATGGCTATTAAGTGTCAGCCAATACACAAAAGCAGGACTCTCACCCTGAAAAAAAGCACCAACCTCCTTCATTAACTCTTCATCACAAGCACCTGGGAATGAGTAACATCTCTTTTTCCACTGCTTACTTTCAAAGAAAACTGTTTTATCAAAACCTAATTTCGGATACCATTTTCGACGTCCATACATCGCACCAGCTGCACCATGTATAGCCATGGTGTGATAACCAAGCCGCTCATACATAGCAGGTAAACAACCATTAAATTCGTCTGTCACATCTTTCAAGTTGAAGTGGCGAGCACGAAGCCTACAAAGTTCACGCACCTCCCCCTGAACAGTAACACCTGAGACATTTAATTCCTCTAGCGAAAGGTCAGAAACAACAGAACTATTGAGCAATGGAGACAGAACAGCATTCTGCACTCTTTCATCTGTCACCCCCCAAGATTCACTAACAACCAATAGCACCTTATCACCAACAGACTGAGGGTCATCAAACCAAGACTCTGTAGCACTTGGGACCAAGCCTCTTTCAATAACATCGCCGCTATCTATTGAGAAACCATCAACGAAACTTCCTGAGGAAGCCTCATAAGCCGACACAATCTGACTTTCAATAAAAGCGTCATTAGTTTTTATATAGGTATCCCCAGACGCCCCCAGTAAAAATATTTTTAAAGCATAAAAACCAAGAAGCACATTCACAACAATAACCAGCGCCTCTTTAGATGAGCTTCTGTAAAACCTCCACAGAAGGCCAGCCAAAATAAAAAACATCAGCATGGAAAACAAAAATGCAAGCTGATAAAAAAAAGGAGCAACGCCAATAAAACTTAGCAGGTAGAAAGAGTCCATAACATTAACGATAGGAATGACTTGCCTAACCACTCCTAGCACGTCAAAAAAAAGAAAGGTCACAAAAATCGGGAGAGCCAGCCATCGTGGACAAACAGCCACTATCAACGCCAGCATCGCATAATCAAAATTTATGGTTGGCCTATTCACATCCAGCCACCATGCCAAGACAAGAAAAACAGCATTCGGTATAAAAACGAACAATAGAGCAATAAAAAAATTTTTATGGAGCGACTTCTTCATTAACACAACCACCTCAGTCTTCCATTTCAGAAACTTGACACACCCAGCTCCATAAGAATTTTTTCCATCGGCCCACCAGAGGCTGCATTTTCAGTATCTGAATTTCCAAGCCATACAAAGACTTCATTTTTATCATTGACAACAACCAATCCCGCAGAGCCAGGCATATACCCCTCTTTAACAAAAAAACGCTGTCGCCCCGCGGGAGAATATAAATAAAATGCATATCCATAACAGGATTTTAAGCTCCTATCATCGCACCCTGCATCAAACCCGGAAAGAATGTCTTGGTCCGTTTGATGGATTATATCTTTTATCAAACGAGCATATGCCGAAGCGCTTCCACTCAGCCCTGCAGTAGCAGCGACCGCTTCGTAATCAAAACGTCCTTTGTTATTGACGCCATAGAAATCATTAAACCGGAAGTCCCTTTCCACTTCATCATTTTCCGTCTCATAGCCTACAAACCGCATCCCTCTGTCGCTCAAACCGTAAAGCTGCTCTATTGCCTGCTTATATGGCAGACCTTTTTTATTCGCGACCACTTCTCCAAGCAAGCAATACCCCATATTTGAGTATTCAAATTCCCCTGCTCGTCTTACTGCTCCTGTAGCCATAAATGAAGCCAAATCGTTAGGGCAATCGGGCTTTTCTCGCGTCAAGAAAATCTCGCCCTGAACACCCGATCGATGCCGCAAAAGCTGTGCTATCGTCACGCCCTGCAAATCTGAGTGACCTGGCAGCCCTGCACGGCCTCCTAACTCATCCATTAATCGATCCTGGTAATCAACTTTTCCTTCATTTATCAGCGCAAGGATAGCGGATGCAGTCACAGGCTTGGTCAAACTGCCATAACGAAAGCGCGTATTTTTATCCACCCTTGGAGAAAAAAACATCGCTGAACGCCAGCCTGTCTCACAATGGCTGAGGCCCCCTTTTTTATCGATAAAGGCGACCTGGGTTGCTAGAGCTTTCAATTCATCCACGCCAACCGCACTAATTTCTCCCAACCAAGGCGGAGAATATTCTGAACACTGCTGACTGAGTTTGGCGAATGGGACTTGGAAATTGAACACTTGGCGCATAACGGCATGGCGATCGGTTAACCAGAAATGAAACGGGACAGCCAAGACGAAAAAACCGAGCAAGGAGCAGATGATAATTTTTTTTATGCTATTCATACATTTAAATTCACACAACAACTACTAATATCCAAAGAGCATTACGCAGCTAACTCCACACTTCAGAATAACCAAACACCGTCTTTTCTAAATAACAAAAAAGGCGAACCCCTTCTGAGGCTCGCCTTTAGTCTAAGACAGTAGTTGTCTTATATTAGCTGCCTGCGCCACAACCAGTCGGCTGGTATTTTGCATCAGCAGTAGTAGCACAAGACCAAGCGCCAGCAGCAGTACGCGACCAAGTCAGTGAACTATCAGCCAAAGTAGTAGCTGCGCTGTCACCAAAACCAGCAGCAATAGAGGCCGTGCCATTAGCATCGATAGACACCGTCAGCTCACCTTCTGTATAGGAAGCACCGATCAGGTTGCTACCGGTCCAACCCAGATCACATTCACCAGGAGCAGGAGCACCACTATTCACAGGGGTGACTCGGCCCTCAAGGAGACACGTTTCAACCACAGTTTTCATCGCACCGGTTTCCTGCATTACGCGGGTAACCTGTGATTTAGCGACATAGTTCTGGTACTGCGGGATCGCTACAGCGGCCAGGATACCGATGATGGCAACCACGATCATCAGTTCGATAAGGGTGAAACCCTGTTGCATTTGCTTCTTCATGTTGTTTTCTCCAATCATTGGCAAATCTTGTTATGAGCCCACCCTTGGCGAGCATCTGCCAAGGGATAATGCACAGAGCGGGCCAACTTTTCTTCATGATGAAAAATCATTAGGAAACGGGTCATTTCATGGATATATGGCGGAGCCTGCCTCTATGACCCAACACAGAACGGCCCTGCGACCGGTTACCCAAAGCGTCAGGAGGTGACACTCCGCGTCACTCTTCAACCGGAGATTGACGCCATTTGTCGCCGACTGTCCATTATCTCCCTATCTTGCCTATCCCGCACACAGAATGAAGCAGCAACACCTTGCCCCCCCACAAAAAGTTAATCCCTCTTATCTGGAGAGCGGACTGTGGCGAAGCCAAGCTTTCAGCCGCGCGGAACCAACATCTCAAGGCTGTGCGCAATGAACAACTTTCAACTGACGGCTTTAGGTTCGGGAGTTTCTGAGAAAGTGCCGGCAAGATACTGATTTTGCGACATGTGGTCTTCCCTGTGTCGCCCACAACCGGTATGTTACGAAGAAAGTGTTGGGCAAACCGACCATACTAAGCATAAACAAGCAGGTTGCCATGACTAGCCAAATTGCCTCATTCAGCGGCTTACCCCACCGACTCATTCAGCAGGAACTGCTTACGGCGGAAGACGTCCAGCAGATACAGCAACAAGCTCGTCAGGAAAGGGTAAGCCTGGTCCGTCAGCTGGTGGTCTCGGGGAAATTGTCCGCCAGGGTGGTCGCCAACGCGGTGGCCGAAGAATTCGGTGACCCGATTCTGGACCTTGCCACGTTCCAGAAGGACAGCCTGGCCAAGGACCTGGTCGACCCCAAGCTGATCAACAAGCACCATGTTCTGCCACTCTTCCGGCGGGGCAGCCGCCTTTATGTGGCCGTTTCTGACCCCACCAACCTGCCCGCACTGGAAGAAATCCGCTTCAACACTGGGCTCAACGTAGAAACTATTATCGTTGAGGAAGACAAGCTGACCCAATGGATTGAAGGGCTGGAGTCGGAAGCGGAAGGCAACGCGTTCGAGGACCTGGATGATGGTCTCGACGACCTCAACGTCAGCGCAGCTGAAGAATCCACCGATGAAACCAAGTCCGGAGCTGATGACGCTCCCATTGTACGCTTCGTCAACAAGCTGTTGCTGGATGCCATTAAAGGTGGCGCCTCCGATTTGCACTTTGAACCTTATGAGAAATCCTATCGGGTACGCTTTCGTCAAGACGGCATCCTGCAAACGGTCTCCACCCCCCCCATCAACATTGCCAGCAAGCTTTCTGCTCGTCTGAAGGTCATGTCGCGAATGGATATCTCCGAACGCCGAGTGCCGCAGGACGGCCGCATGAAGCTGAAGATATCCAAAACCCGCTCCATTGATTTCCGGGTAAACACTTGCCCCACCCTGTTCGGGGAGAAGATTGTACTGCGGATTCTTGACCCGGAATCCGCAAAAATGGGGATTGAAGCGCTGGGCTATGAAGACAACCAGAAACAGATGTATCTGGACGCCCTGCACAAACCCCAAGGCATGATACTTGTCACGGGGCCTACCGGTTCCGGGAAGACCGTCTCGCTCTATACCGGGGTGAATATCCTGAACACCCCAGAGCGCAATATTTCTACGGCGGAAGACCCGGTAGAAATCAACCTGGAAGGCGTTAACCAGGTGAACGTCAACCCCAAACAGGGGATGGAGTTCTCCTCTGCCCTTCGCGCTTTCCTGCGCCAGGATCCAGATGTAATTCTGGTAGGTGAGATCCGGGATCTGGAAACAGCGAATATTGCCGTCAAAGCGGCGCAAACCGGGCACTTGGTGCTTTCCACCCTGCATACCAACAGTGCACCGGAAACCCTGACACGCCTACGCAATATGGGGGTACCCTCGTTCAATATTGCCACATCGGTCATTCTGATTATTGCCCAGCGGCTCGCACGGCGACTTTGTGAGCACTGCAAAACAGCTGTGGAAATACCGAAACAATCTCTGCTTGAGATAGGTTTCACGGAAGACGACATCACAACCGGGTTTACTGTTTACGGGCCGCAAGGCTGTGAAAAATGCAAAAACGGGTACAAGGGGCGCGTGGGGGTCTATGAGGTGGTCAAAATCACCGATGGCATTGCCCGCATCATTATGGAAGAAGGGAACTCCATTGAAATTGCCGACCAGTGCCGAAAAGAAGGCTTCAACGACCTTCACCGTTCCGGCTTGATGAAGGCAATACAGGGCGTTACCAGCCTTGAAGAAGTCAACCGTGTGACTAGCGGACACTAAATTATGGCGACAAAAGCAGCAGCACAACAAAAAACCGCAACCTTCGTTTATGAAGGCATAGATCGCAAGGGAACCCGCGTAAAAGGGGAAACCAGCGGCAAAGGGCCCGCCTTGGTGCGCGCCGAACTGCGCAAACAAGGCATCAATGCCAAAAAGGTAGTAAAGAAGCGGGAAATCCAGCTGGGCGGGAAAAAGAAAATCAAGCCCATGGATATCGCCATTTTTACTCGGCAAATGGCCACCATGATGAAGGCCGGTGTTCCGCTGGTTCAGGCGTTTGAGATTGTCGCCGATGGCCTGGACAATCCGTCGATGAAAGACTTGGTGCTCAAACTGAAAATTGAAGTAGAAGGTGGTAATAACTTTGCCGGGGCACTGTCCAAGCATCCTGACTATTTTGACGATCTTTACTGCAGCCTGATTGACGCAGGCGAGCAGTCAGGTGCACTGGAAACCATGCTCGACCGGGTCGCTCTATATAAAGAAAAAAGTGAAGCACTGAAACAAAAAATCAAGAAGGCCATGAAGTACCCGGCCACTGTAGTAATCGCTGCGGTCATTGTGACGGCAATTTTGCTGCTCAAGGTGGTTCCGGTATTTCAGGACTTGTTCGACGGCTTCGGTGCAGAGCTACCTGCTTTTACCCTGTTTGTTATCGGGCTATCGAAAAGCTTGAGTAATAATTTTCTCCTGATCCTGGTAGGCATCATCGGCTTTGCCGTGGGCTTCTCAACGCTCAAGAAAAAGTCCGAAGCATTCAGGAACGCTCTCGACCGCCTGGTTCTGAAACTTCCCATTGTCGGAGACTTGGCATTCAAGTCCACGATTGCTCGTTATGCTCGCACCCTGTCCACCACCTTTGCTGCCGGTGTTCCCCTGATTGAAGCTTTGGATGCCTGTGCCGGGGCTACCGGCAACGTAGTCTATCGTCGCGCTGTCCTTCAAGTGAAAGACGACGTCTCTACCGGTCAGCAATTGCAGTTTGCAATGCGCTCCACGGGCGTATTCCCAGCCATGGCCTTGCAAATGACAGCCATTGGTGAGGAATCTGGCTCTTTGGATGCGATGTTAGATAAAGTTGCCGTTTACTACGAAGAGGAAGTAGACAATGCGGTCGATGGCCTGACCAGCATGATGGAGCCGCTGATCATGGCGGTGCTGGGCGTACTGATTGGCGGCCTGATTATTGCCATGTACTTGCCGATCTTCCAGTTGGGTAACGTTGTAGGTTAATAATGATTTCAGATTCTCTGGCGCTTCTTTCGTCCAGCCCGACCCTTCTGGTCGGGCTTTGTGTTGTTATGGGGCTGCTGGTAGGCAGTTTTTTGAATGTGGTCATTCATCGTTTGCCGTTGATGATGGAGCGGAGCTGGAAGCAGGAAGCCCGCGAGATCCTGGAGCTGCCAGCGGAAGACAGTGGCGGCATTTTCAACCTGGTGACACCGCGCTCGCGCTGCCCGAAATGCAGCCATGCGATCAGCTGGTATGAAAATATTCCCGTGTTTAGCTGGCTGGCCCTGCGCGGCAAGTGCAAGGGTTGCAAAACCCCGATCAGCAAACGCTACCCCATTATCGAACTTGTCAGTGGTGTGCTCGCCGGACTGTGTGCCTGGCACTTCGGGTATGGTCCCTGGCTGGTGTTTACGCTTTTTGCCACCTGGGTGCTGCTGGCCGCCGCCATGATCGACGCAGACACCACCCTGCTGCCGGACAGTCTGAACTACTGGTTGCTTTGGGCAGGCTTGTTGGCGGCCGTTATGGGCGTATCGCCGGTTTCATTGAGCGATGCGGTGGTCGGTGCCATGGCCGGGTATCTTTCGCTTTGGAGTGTGTACTGGCTGTTCAAGCTGATCACCGGTAAAGAAGGCATGGGCTACGGCGATTTTAAGCTGCTGGCCGCGCTGGGCGCCTGGGTCGGCTGGCAATACCTGCCGGTGATTATTCTGCTGTCATCGGTGGTCGGGCTGGTCTTCGCGATCGCCATGATGATGTTCAGCGGCGAGAAGCGCACGCAAATCCCTTTCGGACCTTATCTGGCCACCGCCGGGTGGATTGCCCTGCTCTGGGGCGATAGTATCGTCAGCTCGTATCTGGGAATGTTCAAACTCTAACGCAAACACGCCCCACGCTACACGCAGGCACGCCAACAGGCACCGCGTGATGCGCGTGTTGCGTGATGCATGCAAGCGGAATTCATCATGTTTGTTGTTGGTCTTACCGGTGGCATTGGTAGCGGCAAGACCGCTGCCACGGATTATCTTGCACAACAGGGCATCACCATTGTGGATGCGGATCTTGCATCACGGGTGGTGGTTGAGCCCGGGCAGCCCGCCTTACTCGCCATCGCCGAGCATTTTGGCCAGCATGTCATCGCCGACGACGGCGCGCTGGATCGGCGGGCACTCCGCGAGATCGTGTTTGCTGACCCGGACGCACTAAAAACCCTCGAAGGTATTACCCACCCCGCCATAGGTGACGAACTTCACCGGCAGATCGGGGCAAGCCAATCGCCCTATACCGTTCTGGTTTCCCCTCTGCTGCTGGAAACATCGCAAAAAGCCTTGGTAGATCGCATTCTGGTCATTGATGCCTCTGCAGAATTGCAGGTAGAGCGCACCATGGCACGGGATCAGGTGCCGGAAGCTCAGGTCGCGGCGATCATGAAAGCACAGCTGGCACGTAGCAAGCGACTGGATCAAGCGGATGATGTAGTGGAGAATCACGGTTCTCTGGAGGCGCTCCACGAGCAACTGAGAATGCTTCATCGGCACTATCTGGAATTGGCCGAGGCATCTCCGTAGCTCGGAAAATGGCGCCAGCCTCGCTCTCTCCAGCAGCCAATCGGTATTGTCGGAGGTAGGAGGTAGGAGGTAGGAGGTAGGAGGTAGGAGGTAGCTTGCCGCACTTCCTGCCCTACAATATTCTCCCCCTTCTCAAAGAGGGAAAACCTGCACAGAGGAATAACGCGCGTAATACCATGACTGACAAAGCCCCGGCGAAAAAAGCCACCCAAACCTACCCCTGCCCGCAGTGCAAAAGCCTCACTCGCTGGGACAACAATCCCTGGCGGCCGTTTTGTAGTGAACGCTGCAAGTTAATTGATCTCGGGGACTGGGCGACAGAACGCCACGCTATTCCAGGTGATGATGATGCCCCTGGGGATTTTGACGAGTTTTAGCCCCCTCAAAAACGCCCAACACCTCTTATTTTCTGTGGGAAGTGATGCTCGCATCACGAATAGCGGCGCAGTGTATCCGGCTTCTTCGCGATGCAAGCATCGCTTCCCACAAGATGGAGTGCTGTCAAAAGCGACCTAACACGTCTGCAGAACACTAATCACGGCCAGAAGGCGCGGATACCCGCCACGCCCACAGCGCCGTGGTCACGGGCACTGACCAGATCGCCCGGTGTCACACCGCCCAGCGCATAACAGGCAAGCGGCGCCCCCTTCATTAGCAACGCCGCTTGCGGCCAACCCAATGCAGGCTTACCCGGATGTGTCGGCGTGGGCAGGACAGGTGAAACCAGCGCCATATCCAGGCCCAGATTGCTTGCCTTATCCCGGGCCACCTGATCATGCACCGCAGCACTGATGATCCCATCAAATGCGGGTCGCTCATCCAGCCGGGCCAGTGTTCTGCCTGGAAAATGCAGGGCGAATACACCCAACGCCTTTGCTGTCGCCGCACTCTGCGCATCCACAGCACGCAACCAGACTTTTACGCCGCGTTGCTGACATTGCGCCACGATCGCGGCCACCTCGGCATGGTCACTCCACTGCCGCAAATACAGCCCCTGCTGCTCCCCATTCAATTGATCAATCCCGGCCAACAACTCGTGCAGAGTGATATCTTCCGGCGCGACCACTAACTGCTCAGGCAGCTGCATGGCATTCACCACCGGCTGATTGGCCGCCGGGAAGCGCAAATCCGACAGTTCATCCGGAAGAAACCACTGCACCCGCTGCCCTTCTCGCCCTTGTGGCTCGCCCCGCCAGGCGCAAACATCACGAAAATGCAGGGTCACATGGAGATCATCGTACTGGTGGGCAATCGTCATAAAAGGGCTGGACGTCGCCCCTGTCATGCCAAGCTCTTCTTCCAGCTCGCGAGCCAACGCTTCGTCCAACGCTTCGCCTTGCTCCACCTTGCCACCGGGAAATTCCCAGCGCCCACCCTGATGCTTATTGTCAGGGCGCTTGCTAAGACAAATTCGGCCATCTTCGCCACGGATGATGGCGGCGACGACGGTAATGGCGGGAGTAGGTTCGGTGGTCATTTATTTGGGGCCATTCGCTCTGGCAGCAGCCGGGTTAATGTGGGAGCGTGCTTGCACGCGAAGCAATGAACTGCAGCAGGGCCCAAGTAAAAGCCTTTCGCTTGCAAGCAAGCTCCTACGGGGCGATGAAGCCACAGCCTCTAGGTTCGATACTCCGCATTGATCTTCACGTAGTCATAGCTAAAGTCGCAGGTCCACACGGTGCACTGTGCATCACCAGACGCCAGATCCGCCCGAATGGTGATTTCCGGCTTCGCCATCACGGCGGCACCTTGTGCTTCCTCGTAGCTATCCGCCACGCCGCCCTGTTCTACCAGCGGCAAATCACCCAGCCAAACACTGACTTTGTCCACATCCAGCGCCGCAATCGGCGCCCGGCCAATGGCAGCCAAAATACGGCCCCAATTAGGGTCCGAGGCAAACAGCGCCGTTTTCACCAGAGGGGAATGGGCAATGGTTTCAGCCACCGCTCGTGCGTCGCTTTCGCTGGCGGCTCCGGTTACGGTAATTTCCACAAACTTGGTCGCGCCTTCACCGTCACGAACCAGTGCCTGAGCCAGTTCAGTGAAGACCTCTTCCAGCGCCTGGTACAGCAACTGACTGTGATCATCCAGCGCGGTAATTTCATCCATGGCAGCCTGGCCGGTGCTGATCAGCATGCAGGCATCATTGGTAGAGGTATCCCCGTCCACCGTCACCCGGTTGAAGGATTTGTCCGCCAGGGCTTTCACCCACTCATCCAACAGTGGCTTGGCAATCGGTGCGTCGGTGGCGATAAAACCCAGCATGGTGGCCATGTTTGGCTTGATCATGCCGGAGCCCTTGGACATCCCTGTGATCGTCACTGGCACGCCATCCATCTCCACCCGCCGACTGGTGAGCTTGGGGTAGGTATCGGTGGTCATTATGCCTTCCGACGCCCGCCCCCAATGATGGACATCCAGTGTATCCAGCGCTTTGGGCAAGCCGGAGGCAAAGGCATCCAGCGGAAACTGTTCCCCGATAACGCCGGTTGAATACGGCAGGATTTCATCGGCATCGCAACCTGCGGCTTTCGCCAGCAATTCACAGCTGGCCAGGCAGTTTTCCAGGCCTTTTTTGCCGGTACCGGCATTGGCGTAGCCGGTGTTGATCATCAGGTAGCGTGGCGTAGTGGCAGCCAGACGGGACTTGGCTACCTGTACTGGCGCAGCACAGAACCGATTAAGGGTAAACACACCACTGACACGACTCCCCTGGGCCAGCTCCAGCACCACCAAATCCTTGCGATTGGCTTTTTTGATGCCGGCTTCCACGGCGGCAAGCCGCACGCCGGGGACTGGCAACCACTCAGACTGTGTCATCACGTTTTCCTTAACATTCAGCGACTAGCTTCTAGCTGCGAGCAACTAGTCATCATAAAGAAAAGCACCGACTTTCACCGGTGCCTTTGTTTTTCTCGTAGCTGGAAGCTCGTCGCTAGCAGCTGCTTTATTCAATCTTGCCGTGACACTGCTTGTACTTCTTGCCGGAACCACAAGGGCACGGCTCATTACGCCCGACTTTACGGCCCTCCCGGACCACCGTCTTGGGCTGCTCGCCCTGTTGACGGGGCTGGGCATCGCCATCGGTGCCCGGTTCGGCCACCGCCTGCATTTTCATTTTTTCCGCCTGCAGACGCGCCTCTTCCTCGCGCTGCTGCTCCAGACGCTCCACTTCGTCATCGCGACGCACCTGGAAGCTGTGCAGCACACGAATCAATTCATGCTGGATCTGGTTAAGCAGGCCCTGGAACAACTCGAAAGCTTCTTTCTTGTATTCCTGCTTGGGGTTTTTCTGGGCGTAGCCGCGCAGGTGGATGCCCTGGCGCAAGTGATCCATGCTCGCCAGGTGCTCTTTCCAGTGGCGATCCAGAATTTGCAACATCAGGTGCTTCTCGATCTTGCGCAAATCCTCGGTACCGATCTCGCCTTCCTTACGCTGGTAATCCTCGTCCATGCGCTCGACCAGCTTTTCGATCAGGCCCTCGATATGCAGCTGATTGTCTTCGTTGAGCCACTGGCCAATCGGTGCATGGCACTGGAATTCCGCATCCAGGGTTTTCTCCAGGCCCGGGATATCCCACTGATCTTCCACAGAGCCCGGCGCCATATAATCGTGAACCACTTCGGTCACCACATCGCGGCGAATCCCTTTCACAGAATTCACCAGATCTTCGGCTTCCAGAATCTGATCACGCTGGCCGTAGATGACCTGACGCTGGTCGTTGGCCACGTCATCGTATTCCAACAGATTCTTGCGGATATCAAAGTTGCGCCCTTCCACCTTGCGCTGAGCATTTTCAATGGCGCGAGTTACCCAGCGATGTTCGATCGCTTCGCCGTTTTCCAGGCCCAGAGAGCGCATCAGGTTGCGAATCTTGTCTGATGCGAAGATACGCATCAGGTCATCTTCCATGGACAGGAAGAAGCGGGTGTAACCCGGATCCCCCTGACGCCCCGCACGGCCTCGCAGCTGATTATCGATACGGCGGGACTCATGACGCTCGGTACCAATAATGTGCAAACCGCCGGCTTCCATGACGGTATCGTGGTTCGCCTGCCACTCGGCACGAATTTTCTCCGCTTCTGCCTCGGACGGGGTATCCATATGCTTGATCTGCTCTTCGGGATTACCGCCGAGCACAATATCCGTCCCCCGACCCGCCATATTGGTGGCAATGGTGACCGCTCTCGGCCGGCCGGCCTGGGCAATAATCTGGGCTTCGCGCTGATGGAACTTGGCGTTCAGTACCTCGTGGGCGATCTTGTCCTGCTTCAAACGCTTGGACAGATACTCCGACGCTTCAATGGTGGCAGTACCCACCAGCACCGGCGCACCTTTAGCCACCGCCTCGGTCACTTCCTTGACGATAGCGTCGAATTTTTCTTGCAGGCTCAGGTACACCAAATCATTGGCGTCAATCCGCACCATGGGTTTGTTGGTGGGGACCACCACCACATCCATGCCATAAATCTGGCGGAATTCCAGCGCCTCGGTGTCCGCGGTACCGGTCATGCCGGACAGCTTGTTATACAGGCGGAAATAGTTCTGGAAGGTGGTGGACGCCAGGGTCTGGTTTTCCTGCTGGATATTCAGCCCTTCTTTGGCCTCGATGGCCTGATGAATACCTTCGGACCAGCGACGCCCCGGCATGGTACGGCCGGTGTGTTCATCCACGATCACGATCTGGTCGTTCTGAACGATGTAATCCCGGTCGATGTGGAACAGGGCATGGGCTTTCAGCGCCGCATGCACATGATGCAGCAGCGCCAGGTTATGGGCCGCGTACAGGCTTTCGCCCTGTTCCAGCAACTGGTTGCTGACCAGTAGCGCTTCAATCTTCTGGTGACCCGCCTCGGTCAGCTCTACCTGCCGTTGTTTTTCATCAACGAAGTAATCGCCTTCGCTCTCTTCTGTCTCTTTCTCCAGTTGCGGCATCAACTGATTCACCGCCTGGTACAGCTCGGAGGAATCTGCCGCCGGGCCGGAAATAATCAGTGGCGTTCTCGCCTCATCAATCAGGATGGAATCCACCTCATCGACGATGGCGTAATTCAACCCACGCTGCACCCGGTCTTCCAGGCGGAAGGCCATGTTGTCGCGCAGGTAATCGAAGCCGTATTCGTTGTTGGTTCCGTAGGTAATATCCGACGCGTACGCGGCGCGCTTCTGCTCGGTGGGCTGCTGGGACAGAATGATGCCCACGGATAACCCGAGGAATTCGTACAGGGGACGCATCCAATTGGCGTCACGCTCGGCCAGGTAATCATTTACCGTAACCACATGCACGCCTTCACCGGAGAGCGCATTCAGGTAGGCCGGCAGGGTCGCCGTCAGGGTTTTACCTTCACCGGTACGCATCTCGGAAATACGCCCTTCATGCAGGGATATCCCGCCCATCATCTGCACGTCGAAATGGCGCATCCCCATCACCCGTGTAGACGCTTCGCGGACTACCGCAAACGCTTCGGGTAGCAACTCATCCAGGGTCTTGCCGTCTTTGAAAGCCTGCCGGAAGGCGACTGTCTTGTGCTGCAGATCGCCATCGGTAAGCTGCCCCATCGCCTCTGCGTGGTTATTAATGGCATCGACCAGCTTTGCCATTCGCTTGATTTCACGATCATTCTTGGTGCCGATGATTTTTTTTACGATGGTACCCAGCATAAAACTTCCGGTTCAGTAAAAGTCAGGACAAACAGCCCGGTGGCGGCAAGGTGATTCCCCCGCAAGGTGAGCCATTCTAAACACAATAGGATTGAGAGATAAGGTGGTATTCGCCGTAATCAAGGCCCGATAACGAAAAACGGCCCCATTGGGCCGTTTTCGATTTTCAGTTTTAGCGGCGAGCGCGGTAAATATAGGGCTGTGGGTTCACCTGAGCGCCGTTTTTCAGCACTTCGTAGTGCACATGCGGCCCAGTGGAACGGCCGGAATTGCCCACCTTGGCCACCGTATCACCGGTGCGAACAATGTCCCCCGGCTCCACCAGCAGCTCCATCGCGTGCCCGTAGCGGGTGGACAGGCCGTTACCGTGGTTGATCTCCACCATTTTGCCGTAACCGGAACGCTCACCGGAATAGGTCACAACGCCAGCACCGGTGGCCACGATGGGCGTGCCTTCCTTACCCGCGAAATCCACCCCTTTATGCCAGGCCACCCGGCCGGAAAAGGGATCGGAACGCCGGCCAAAACGGCTGGACATCCAGCCTTTGGTCAGCGGGCGGCCAGACAGATAAGTCTGGTCTTCCAACTGTTTATCCGCCAGCAGGTCTTCCAGGATATCCAGCTGACGCTCACGGCGTTCCAGGGTGGCCGTCATTTGATCCAGCGCCCCCATAAAGGAAGGCAACTCATAACTGGCCCCCTCATCCGGCGATTCCGGTCCACCGACACCGGGCACACTACTGAAATCGAATTCGTCACCGCCGATATCAGCCACTTCCACCAGTCTCTCACCCAGTGCATCCAGGCGAACCAGCCGAGCCTGAGCCTGGGCCAGCTTGAGCGTCAGGGCACGAAACTGCTCCTGGCTTTGCTGATCCAGCTCGGAAAGAGCTTGTTGCTGCTGCTCCAGCTGCCCCGCAAAACGCTCCGTCATTACCGGAGTAAATTCAGGCTGACCGCCCACTCGATAGGCCAGAAGATAGGCGCTAACGCCAATAATCGCGGGAAACACCACCAACGCCGCAGCCAATAACCAGGGCCAATGGCGAGGAACGGGCAGTGTGCGCGAATGGCCGCGCTTGCTGTTAAGGACTATGATGTTCATAAGATTTCGTAACGCACCAGCTAAAAATCATTCAATTCAATATGTTACGCTGTTTTTTATAAATTCTTTTACAATCTGCAGGCTAGTCTAAGTAAAACTCATGAGCAAGACAACGTCGCCCAAAGCCCTGCTCGCCCTGCTAAGCGGTCATCCCGCTCTATCAGCTCTGGCGAAAGAAGCCAGGAAGAGCCCCGCCCAGGAGCAAAGTGACCCTATGCATTGCCTGCCTCCGGCGTTGCGTGAGCGTGTCACCCTGGTAGAAGACCAGCATCGCTGGCTGGCCATCGCGGAAACCAGTGCCACCGCGCAACTACTACGTTTTCATCTGCCGAAATTGCAACAGGCCATGCCCGGGCAACAAATCAAGATCGTGGTAGGCGGCAAACGCCAACCCATGTCGAGCAATAACCATGCCAGCAAGCCGGCGGGGCCGCATTTGGCCCGAGAAAGCGCTCGACACATCGAAGCTGTGGCCGAAGCCATAGAGGATGACGCGCTAAAAGCGTCATTGCAGCGGCTGGCAAGCCGCGGTGAGCCCGATTGAGGAACACTAACCGTCCATCTCTCCGCCCTTGAAACGAAAAACCACCTGACTGCGGGAGACAGCCAGGTGGCCAACAGGGCTTCGACGTACAGCCGAATCGCTTCGGCCAGAGTCAGCCACCTTCCGGATCATACTGACCCGAAGCGGCCAACCTCTTTCTTTACTACTTTGCCGCCACTTATTCTGCTGCCAGAACAGGGCGCATATAGGACACAGGCGCATTGGTGGCATCTTCGAACGTCACCACCTCGTAGGAGTCCTCCTGACGGAGAATTTCCCGCAACAGCGCATTGTTGAGTGCATGGCCGGATTTGTGGCCGATGAACTCGCCAATCAGACTGTGACCCAGCAGATACAGGTCGCCAATGGCGTCCAACATCTTGTGTTTGACGAACTCGTCGTCATAACGCAGGCCATCTTCGTTGAGGATACGATACTCGTCCACCACGATGGCGTTATCCACGCTGCCACCCAGGGCCAGGTTCTGGCTGCGCAGGAACTCGATATCGCGCATAAAGCCAAAGGTCCGGGCACGGGCCACTTCTTTCACAAACGAGGTCGTGGAGAAATCGATACTGGCCAGCTGGTTACGATCTTCAAACACCGGGTGATCGAACTCGATGGAAAAAGTCACCTTGAAGCCGTCAAAAGGCACGAACGTCGCCGTTTTGTCGCCTTCACGCACCGTCACTTCTTTCTTGATGCGGATGAACTTCTTGGCGGCTTCCTGCTCTTTGATACCGGCAGATTGCAACAGGAAGACGAACGGACCGGCACTGCCATCCATGATCGGCATTTCCGGGGCGGACAACTCCACAAAGGCGTTATCGATGCCCAGGCCTGCCATGGCGGACAGGAAGTGCTCTACCGTACCCACTTTCACGCCATCCTGAACCAGCGTGGAAGAGAGGGTGGTTTCGCCCACCGCGTCCGCGGCAGCCTTGATCTCCACCACCGGGTCCAGGTCCACACGCCGGAACACGATACCGGTATTTACCGGTGCCGGGCGCACGGTCATGTAGACCTTTTCGCCGGTGTGAAGCCCTACGCCAGTGGCGCGGATCACGTTTTTTAGCGTTCGTTGTCTGATCATCAGTCTGTCACACAGCTGCGGGTACCCTTGAGGATACCGCTTTCCTCAACACAAAATTAGGGCGCGATTATACTGGAACACCCCGATTTTGCACCAATCTCGCCAGACCGTTAGTCGGCCTGGCGGCGCAGGAAGGTCGGAATATCAATGAAATCCAGATCTTCTGCGGTGCTCACTGCCTGCTGGCCACGGCCACCGGCAGCCTGCTGGGCGGCGCGTTTACGCTCCACAGCCGGGCGATCCAGGTCGCTGTAGTCCACCCGACCGTCTGCCGCGACAGGGGTCTGACGGCCACGTACCACTTTTAGTTCCTGCTGAGCGGCACCCAAGCCGGTCGCTACCACGGTAACGCTGATGCTCTCGCCCATATCCGGGTCGATAGCGGTACCGATGATCACGTTGGCATCGTCACTGGCCAGCTCGCTGACGATATCACCCACTTCAGAGAACTCATCCAGAGCGATGGACTCGTTGGCAGTGATATTGATCAGGATACCCCGCGCGCCGCGCAGATCCACATCTTCCAGCAGCGGGCTGGAGATAGCCGCCTGCGCCGCTTCTGCCGCCCGGCCTTCGCCGCTGGCAGTACCGGTACCCATCATGGCAGTACCCATTTCGCTCATCACGGTGCGCACGTCAGCGAAATCCACGTTGATCATGCCGGGTCGAACGATCAGGTCCGCAATCCCTTTCACTGCGCCCTGCAGCACTTCGTTGGCCGCCTTGAAGGCGTCCAGCAGGCTGGTGGAGCCACCGAGAACCGCTTGCAGCTTCTCGTTGGGGATGGTGATCAGGGAGTGAACGTGCTCTTTCAGCTCTTCGATCCCCTGCTGGGCAGAGCGCATGCGCTTTTTGCCTTCGAAGGGGAACGGCTTGGTGACCACAGCCACGGTCAGGATGCCCAGTTCCTTGGCAATTTCAGCCACAACCGGGGCCGCACCGGTACCCGTGCCACCGCCCATGCCGGCGGTCACGAAGACCATATCTGCACCATCCAGCAGCTCGGCGATGCGATCACGATCTTCCTGAGCGGACTGACGGCCGATTTCCGGGTTTGCGCCGGCGCCCAGCCCTTTAGTCACCTGGCTACCCAGCTGAATCACGGTCTTGGATGAGGCATTACGCAGGGCCTGGGCGTCAGTGTTGGCGCAGATGAAATCCACCCCTTCCACACCGGAACGCACCATGTGATCCACGGCGTTACCGCCGCCACCACCGACACCTACCACTTTGATTACCGCACCATGCGGTACGCTGTCTTCCAGTTTGAATTGCATGGTTGATCTCCCGTTGTTGCTTCCCTGTTTACTACTCATTACGTCGAAGTGTTCCGGTCATCTTGCCGCGGCCCGGAACCACCGCTTGCGCTCAGTAAACGCTGGATGCCTGATGCTTGAGGCCTGACGCTTTGGCGGCTTTGCCGCCTGTTTTGCGTCCGGCTTCGGGCGTCGGGCATCCGGCGTCCATTAAAAATTGCCTTTGAACCAGCTCTTGATGCGCTCCAGCCAGTCCAGCTCACCCCCGCCGGCCTGGGCCTTGGCGCTGGTGCCTTCCTTCTCCATGCGCTGGCCGTACAAGAGCAAGCCCACGGAGGTGGAATAAATCGGGTTCTTCACCACGTCGATCAGCCCGGAAATTCCCTGCGGCGCGCCCAGGCGCACCGGCATATGGAAGATTTCCTCGGCCAGATCCACAGCCCCTTCGATCTTCGAGGAACCACCGGTGAGCACGATGCCACCGGGAATCAGGTCTTCGAATCCGGAGCGGCGAATTTCTGCCTGCACCAGGGTGAACAGCTCGTCGTAGCGCGGCTCCACCACCTCGGCCAGGTTCTGGCGGCTGAGGGTGCGCGGCGGACGGTCGCCCACGCTGGGCACCTTGATGGTCTCGTCAGCGCCGGCCAGCTGCGTCAACGCGCAGGCGTACTTGATCTTGATTTCATCCGCATGCTGCTTGGGCGTGCGCAGGGCCATGGCGATATCGTTGGTCACCTGATCCCCGGCGATGGGAATGTTGGCCGTGTGACGAATCGCGCCTTCGGTGAAGATGGCGATATCCGTGGTGCCACCGCCGATATCGACGATGCAGACGCCCAGTTCACGCTCGTCTTCGGTGAGCACGGCGTGAGCACTCGCTAACTGCTCAAGGATGACGTCATCGACCTCCAGGTTGCAGCGCCGCACGCATTTCTCGATGTTCTGCACCGCATTCACCGCACAGGTCACCAGATGCACCTTGGCTTCCAGGCGCACACCGCTCATGCCGATGGGCTCGCGCACCCCTTCCTGGTTGTCCACCACATATTCCTGCGGCAGTACGTGCAGGGTTTTCTGGTCTGCCGGAATCGCCACCGCCTGCGCCGCGTCGATCACCCGGTCGATATCCGCCTGTGCCACTTCCCGGTCGCGAATAGCGACAATGCCGTGGGAGTTGAGGCTGCGCACATGGGAGCCGGCGATGCCGGCGTACACCGTGTGGATATGGCAGCCCGCCATCAGCTCGGCTTCTTCCACAGCGCGCTGAATGGAGCGCACGGTGGCTTCGATATCCACCACCACGCCCTTTTTCATGCCCCGTGACGGTTGCGAGCCCAGCCCGACGATTTCCAAGGTGCCATCGGCTGCTGTCTGGCCGACGATGGCAACCACCTTGGAGGTGCCAATATCGAGTCCGACAATCATGTTTTCTGTTGCTGTCGCCATGTCACCCTTTCTCCTAACTCTGCTGCTCGCGCCAGGTCACTGCCATGCCGTCCGCATAACGCAGATCAACACGAGCTACCTGGCGGCTATCCGTGCTCAGCACGCCACGATAAAGCCGCACAAAACGGCGTAATTTGGTGGTGTAATGCTCACGGTCTACCACCAGTTCCATGTCGTTATTCAGCGTCAGGCGCGCGGTCAGGCGCGCGTTGACGTCCATGCTGCGAATGCTCAGGTCCACATCCGCCAGCGTTTTGCCCATGCTGTGGTAGAAGCCCATGACTTCCTCCAGCCGTTGCTCCGGGCCGCTCAGGTGGGGCAGATCCGTCAGGTCATACTGCTTGAGCGCCTTGAACGGCTGCCCGCTGTCCGACACCAGCACTGCCTCGTTCCACACGGCCACCGGGCGACGCTCTTCCACTGTCAGCACCACGGTATCGGGCCACTGACGACGGACGGAGACCTCCTCCACCCAACTCAATCCCTGTGACTGCTGGTAAATATCTTCCAGCGGCACAGAGAAATAATTCTCTTCGCGCACCAACGCCGCCAAGGCGGTCTCGATCTGTTGCTGACGGCGCACATCGGTGACACCGTCCACGCCCACCTTGCGGATCGGGTAGCCATCCAGTGCTGACGGCAGGTAGATCACCGCCAGCAGGATGACCAGCGCCACCGAGCTCACCAGCATCCACGGCACCGCCGCTGCAATGCGCTCGCGCAGCGGTACGCCGGCCTTTTTCACCGGCTTGCGGCGGGCGCCACGGGGCGCGGGGGCGTTTCTAGCCACGACCCCGTTCCAGTGCATCCAGCAGGATTTCACCCACCAGCACGTCAAAATCGCGGCCGGTGGCCTTTGCCGCCATGGGCACCAGCGAGTGATCAGTCATGCCAGGCACCGTGTTCACTTCCAGCAGCTGCCACTGGCCCTGCGCATCGCGCATCACATCGACCCGGCCCCAGCCACGGCACCCGGCAACCCGGAATGCTGTCAGCGCCAGCTGCCGCAGCGCCTGCTCGTCGGCACCATCCAGCCCCGCCGGGCACAGGTATTCGGTGCTGTCGGACTGATACTTGGCTGCAAAGTCATAGAACGCATGGGGCGTTTGCAGGCGGATGGCCGGCAAGGCTTCATCGCCCAGCACCGCCACGGTGTATTCCGGCCCGTTGACCCAGGCTTCCACCAGCACGTCCTGATCAAATTTTTCTGCGGCAACCAGCGCCTCGGCCAGCTCTTCAGCGTTATCCGCCTTGGCCATACCGATGGAGGAGCCTTCGTGGGCCGGTTTCACGATGACCGGGAAGCCCAGGTCTACCTCATCGCGGCCGGACACATAAAACGCCGGGGTCGGCAAACCCGCCCCTTTCCACAGTTGCTTGGTGCGCACCTTGTCCATGCCAATGGCCGATGCCATCACTCCGGACCCGGTGTAGGGAATCTCCAGATGTTCCAGTACACCCTGGATCACGCCGTCTTCGCCGCCGCGACCGTGCAGGGCAATAAAGGCGGCATCAAAGCCTTTCAGGGTGTCCACGCTCTTGTCCGCCGGATCCACCAATTCTGCGATCAAGCCCAGATTGCGCAGGCCCTGATGCACCGCCGCACCGCTCTTCAGCGACACCGGGCGCTCTGCGGATTTGCCGCCGGCCAGCACCGCCACGCGGCCCACCCGGCTCAATCGCTGTTTCAATGCACGCTTATCCATGGCTGCCTCCCTGAGCGGCCAACTGCTTGGCAATGGTGCCGACGTTACCGGCGCCCTGCGTGACGAGCAGATCGCCGTCCTGAAGCTGGCTGGCCAGCAAGGCCGGCAGCTTGTCCGGGTCATCCACAAACACCGGTTCCAGACCACGCTTGCGCAAGCTGCGGCACAGTGCCCGGGCATCGGCACCGGGAATCGGGTCTTCGCCGGCGGCATACACTTCCAGCATAAGCAACACATCCACCCCGGAGAGCACTTCCACAAAGTCCTCGTACAGGTCCTGGGTACGGGTATAACGGTGCGGCTGAAACAACATGGCCAGGCGACGGTTTGGCCAGCCATCGCGAATGGCAGCAATGGTGGCGGCCACTTCACGGGGATGGTGACCGTAGTCGTCCACCAGGGTCGCGCTGCCGCCCTCGAAGTGGTATTCGCCCTGCACATCAAAGCGACGCCCCACCCCGGTAAAATTATTCAGGCCACGGATAATGGCGTCATCATCAGCCCCTTCGTCCGCCGACACGGCGATGGCCGCCAGCGCATTCAGGACGTTATGGCGGCCCGGCATGTTCAGGGACACCTCCAGTGGCTCGCCTTCGGCGCGCACTACCCGGAAATGGGTAACCATGCCGTCCTGGCGTACGTTCTCGGCACGCAGGTCTGCATCCTCGCTGAAGCCATAGCGAATCACTTGACGGTTGACCCTGGGCAGCAACTTGCGCACCACCGGATCATCCACACACATCACTGCCACGCCGTAGAACGGCAGGTTGTGGAGGAACTCGATAAAAGTGTTCTCCAGCTGGGCGAAATCGCCGCCGTAGGTGTGCATGTGGTCCGCATCGATATTGGTGACGATGGCGCTCATGGGCTGCAGGTGCAGGAAACTGGCATCGGACTCATCAGCCTCTGCCACCAGATAACGGCTCTGCCCCAGACGGGCATTGGTGCCAGCGCTATTCAGCCGCCCGCCAATAACAAACGTCGGATCCAGTCCGGCCTCGGCCATAATTGCTGCGGTCAGTGACGTGGTGGTGGTCTTGCCATGGGTGCCGGCCACGGCAATGCCATGACGGAAGCGCATCAGCTCCGCCAGCATCTGGGCGCGTGGCACCACCGGAATACGACGCTCATGGGCCGCCGCCACTTCCAGGTTTTCGGTATTCACCGCCGTGGAGGTCACCACTACATCCGCGCCGTCGATATTCTCGGCACGGTGGCCGATGTCCACCCGCACACCAAGACTGCGCAGGCGCTCTACCACCGGTGATTCCTTGATGTCGCTGCCGCTGATGGCATAGCCCTGATTGGCCAGCACTTCGGCAATGCCGCACATGCCCACACCGCCGATCCCCACAAAGTGGATCCCGCGAATGCGGCGCATCTCCGGCACCGTATGAATCATGTCGTTATCGGCCATTGGCCACCTCCTCACACAGCGTGGCGGCGCGCTCAGCACTATCCGCCATCGCCTGCTCACGGGCCCGCTCGGCGATTTGCGCCAGCAGGCCACGCTCAGCAACCGGTTTCAGGGTGCCGGCAAGGCTTGCCGCACCCAGGTCCCGCTGGGGCAACAGCAACGCGGCTCCGCGCTCTGACAACCAACGGGCATTCAATGTCTGGTGGTCATCCACTGCGCTGGGCAGGGGAACAAACATGGCGGCCACGCCCGCCGCCGCCACTTCCGCCACGGTCAGCGCGCCGGCCCGACAAATCACCAGATCCGCCCAGCCGTAGGCTTCTGCCATGTCATCAATAAACTCGCTGACCTGAGCCTGCAGACCCAGCGCCTGGTAAATCGGCGCCGCTTCCGCAGTACGTCCGGCGCCGCACTGGTGGCGCACCTGTATGTCGCGCCCCAGTACCGCCAACAGCAGCTCGGGCAAATCCTGGTTCAGTACCAGCGCGCCCTGGCTACCACCCAGCACCAGCACCCGCAAGCCGCCCTGATGTTGGGCATAGCGGCGAGCAGGCTCATCCAGAGCGGTAATTTCCGGACGCACCGGGTTGCCCACCCAGCAGGCCTGCGGATTGCCAAAGGCACCCTGAAAGCCTTCCAGGGTCACCGTGGCCAGACGGGACAACAGGCGATTGGTCAGCCCGGGAACCGCATTCTGCTCATGGACCACCACCGGCACCTTGCACAGCTTGGCCGCCAGTCCGCCTGGGCCACTGGCAAAGCCGCCAAAGCCCACCGCCAGCACCGGCTGACGGGCACGAATCAACTGGCGCGCCTGTAATACAGCCCGCAGCAAATTGAAGGGGGCCGTCAGCTTGCGCTTGATGCCACCACCGCGCAGACGGGACACGGACAGCTCAGCAATCTCGTAGCCATACTGGCGCACCAGCTTGCCTTCCATGCCGTTTTCCGCGCCCAGCCAGAGGATTTCGAAGCCCCGCGCACGCAGTTGGTCGGCCACGGCCAAGGCCGGGAACACATGCCCGCCGGTACCACCCGCCATAATCAGGACGGTGCGACTCATCGTGCTGCCCTCCCCCTGGCTTTCAGGTGATCGGCTTCCGCCCCGGCGCGAAGAATAAGCCCTACCATTGCGGCTGAGATCAGCAGCGAAGAGCCCCCGTAACTGATAAACGGCAGCGTCAGGCCCTTGGTGGGCAACAGGCCCATATTCACGCCCAGGTTGATAAACGCCTGAGAGCAAAAGACGAAGGCACAGCCATAAACCACATAGGCGTGGTACAGCAGCCCGCGCTCTTCCAGACGATGCCCCACACGAAACACCCGCCAGCCCAGCAGAATAAAGCCGCTGATCAGCGCCACATTGCCCAACAAGCCCAGCTCTTCAGACATCACCGCGTAAACAAAATCCGTATGCGCTTCCGGCAGATAAAACAGTTTCTGCACGCTGTTACCCAGCCCCACGCCCAACCAGTGGCCGCGCCCGAAGGCAATCAGGCTCTGGGTCAGCTGATAACCAGAACCGAACTGGTCTGCCCAGGGATCGGTAAAAGTCATCAGGCGCGCCACCCTGTAGGGTTCGGCAAAGGCCACCAGCCCGCCCAAAGCCACCGCTATCAGGCCAATCAGCAGGAAGCGCAGGGTCGGCACGCCGGACAGGAACAACATGCCCATGGCGGTAATGCCCAGCACCACCACCGCGCCGAAATCCGGTTCCAGCAGCAGCAGCAGCATCAGCACACCCAGCAAGCCCAGTGGTAACAGAAAGGCTTTCCATTCGGTTTCCAGCGCGGCTTTGCGTTGCGCCACGTAGCCGGCCAGATACAGCACAAAGCACAGCTTGACGATTTCCGAGGCCTGAATGGTCAGGCCGGGCAACGCAATCCAGCGGGTAGAGCCATTCACGGTGCGGCCCAGCCCGGGAATAAAGACCATCACCAATACCACCAGGGCCACGGGCAACATCACAAAGCGCAGGCGTTCCAGCAGCGCCAACGGCACCGCGTAGTACACAAAGGTGCCGACACCCAGCCCCAGCGCCAGATAAATGCCGTGGCGTATGGCGTAATAGAAGGGGTCGCCCAGGCGTGTTTCCGCAATCTGCAAGCTGGCGGAGGACACCATCACCAGACCCGCCAGCGCCAACAAGACAGCAATCCACAACAACGGCTGGTCGATACCCGTGCGGTCCACTTTCAGGATCATGCGCTCACTCATGGCACACCTCCCGGGCACGGGCGGAGAAATCATCGCCGCGGGCAGCAAAGCCGCTGAACATGTCGAAAGAGGCACAGGCCGGCGACAGCAACACCGCGTCACCCGGCTGTGCCAGCGCATGGGCACGGGCAACGGCAGCGGCCATATCAGCTACCAGTTCGCAGGGGGCAGCGGACATGCCCTGAGCCACGGTATTGCGGTCTTCGCCCATCAACAGGGCGGCACGCAAATATTGCCGCGCCGGCTCGGCCAGCGGGGAAAAGTCCTGCCCTTTGCCCTGACCGCCCGCCACCAAAATGACTTTGCCCTCAATGCTTTCACCGATGCCGGTGAGCGCAGCTAGCGTGGCGCCCACATTGGTCGCCTTGGAATCGTTGAACCAGCGCACGCCACCGGCTTCCGCAACCAACTGACAACGGTGTGGCAGACCGGTGAAGGCTTTTACGGTGGCCAGGGCCTTGTCCCGGTTCAGGGACAGCGCATCACTGATCGCCAGTACCGAGAGAATATTCATGGCATTGTGGTGGCCGGTCAGCGCCAGCTCGGACAGCGACAACAGCCGCTCACCCCGACACAGCAGCTGACCGTTTTCGCTATCCAGCCGGTAATCCGCTTCCGGATGGGCACCAAAACTGATCTGGCGCGCCACGGTGGCCGGCGGACGGGTAGCCAGGTCATCACGGTTCCAGACTGCCACCTGGCAACCGTCATACACGCGCTGCTTGGCCGCCAGGTAATCGGCGAAACTGGCGTAACGGTCCAGATGGTCCTGGGACACGTTGAGAACCGTGGCCACTTCTGCACTCAGGCTGTAAGTGGTTTCCAGCTGGAAGCTGGACAATTCCAGCACATACAAGCGGGCCTGATCGTCCAGCAATTCCAGCGCCGCCACACCCAGGTTGCCGCCGATGCCCGGGTTCATCCCGCAAGCATCCGCCACCTGCCCCAGCAACGTGGTCACTGTGCTCTTGGCATTGGAGCCGGTAATCGCCACCAGCGGCTCGCTGGCCGCACGGGCGAACAGCTCAATGTCGCCAATCACTTCCTTGCCATCCACGACCTGCTCGGCGATGGCCGGGGTCGATACCGCCACACCCGGGCTCACGATCAGGCGACGGGCCTTGCCCATCCAGCCTTTTTTGAAGCTACCGGTGTGAACTTTCAGGTCCGGAAATTCTGCGCACAGGGCATCCAGCCCGGCCGGCTCAGCACGGGTGTCAATGGCGCGCACGGGCATCCCCTGATCCGTCAGATAACGGATCACGGAGCGGCCTGTTACACCCAGACCAATGACCAGATCAAACCCGTCTTTCGCCATAAATTGACTCAATCCCCTATCGGATTTTCAGGGTCGCCAGACCCACCAGTACGAGAATCACGGTGATAATCCAGAACCGCACAATGATCTTCGGCTCCGGCCACCCCTTCAGTTCAAAATGGTGATGAATGGGGGCCATGCGGAAAATCCGCCGACCGGTGAGCTTGTACGAACCCACCTGCAACATCACCGATACCGTTTCCATCACGAACACACCGCCCATGATGAAAAGCACAATTTCCTGGCGCACGATGACTGCCATCACACCCAGCACCGCCCCCAGGGACAGCGCGCCAACATCGCCCATAAACACCTGGGCGGGATACGCGTTGAACCACAGAAAACCCAGGCCCGCACCACACAGGGCAGCAGAGATAATCACCAGCTCACCGGCACCGGCCACGTAGGGAATCTGCAAGTAAGTCGCAAATTCCGTATGCCCTCCGGCGTAGGCGAAGATGCCCAGGGCGCCACCCACCAGCACGGTGGGCATGATGGCCAGGCCATCCAGACCGTCAGTCAGGTTCACCGCGTTGCTGGTGCCGTTAATCACAAAATAGGTGAGCACGATGTAGAACCAGCCCATGTTGATGGCTACGCTTTTGAAGAAGGGCACGATCAACTGGGTTTCCACCGGGCTTTGCGCGGTGAAGAACAAGGCACAGCCGGCACCAAGCGCCCCCACTGACAACCACAAATATTTCCAGCGGGCGGGCAAGCCGCGCGGGTTCTTTTCCACCACCTTGCGCCAGTCATCCACCCAGCCCACGGCGCCGAAAATGAACAGCACCCCCAGGGTGATCCAGACGAAGCGGTTTTCCAGGTCGCCCCACAGCAGGGTAGAGATAACAATGGCCACCAGAATCAGCGCGCCGCCCATGGTGGGGGTGCCCGCCTTGCTCAGATGACTTTTCGGACCATCGTCGCGAATGGCCTGGCCCACCTGCTTTTCCTGCAGTTTTCGGATCATGATCGGGCCGACCCAGAACGCGATGAACAACGCCGTCAGCACACTCAAGATGCCGCGCAGGGTGATGTATTGCACCACCAGAAAACCGCTGTGGTATTGCGCCAGATATTCCGCCAGCCAAAGCAGCATCAGCGTGCCCCCTCTGTGTGTGTGCGTTCCTGTGTAAGCCGCTGCACCACCGCTTCCATACCGGCGCTACGGGATCCTTTCACCAACACCGTGCCGCCTTGCGCCAGCACCGGGGCACTCCAATCCGCCGCCTGTTGATAGTCCTCGGCAATTTTTGCCGCTTCGCCATAGCCCCGTGCAGCTGCGGCCGCACCGGTCATGACAACCAAACCGGAAAGCCCGGCCTGACGAGCGTATTCACCCAGTTCCTCTACCAGCGAATCAGCCTGCGGGCCCAACTCGCCCATGGCGCCCAGCACCAGCATTTGTGGTGCCGGTTGCGCGGCCAGCCAATCAATGGCGGCGCGCACTGAACCCGGGTTGGCGTTGTAGGTGTCATCCACCACGGCGCCGGCACCGGCGGCCTGGATATGCATTCGTCCGGGGACCGGTTTCAGTGCTGCCAGACGCGGCAACACCTGAGGTAAATTTACGCCCAAGGCACGCACCGCCGCGCAGGCCATCAGAACATTGCTCACCTGATGTGCACCGGGCAGCGGTACCGTCACCGCTTCGCCCAGCGGCTGAAGCACAAACTCCGCGCGATCACGGTGCAAAACAATGTTCTCGGCATACAGATCGGCACCGGTGCGCGTGCTTTCATCCATACTTACCCGCACCACGGTCAACCCGGCGGCACGGGCTTTTTCGGCGAAGAAATCCGCAAAACTGTCATCGTTGTTGATGATCGCCTGACCACCCGGCGTGCAGCCGGCAAAGATTTCCGCCTTGGCATCGGCAATACCCTGCATGGAACCGAAGCCTTCCAGGTGCGCGCCGGTCACGTTAGTAACCAGCACCACCTGCGGGCGCGTCAGCGAACTGGTCCAGGCGATTTCGCCCGGCGCATTGGCGCCCAGTTCGATTACCGCGAAACGATGCTCTGCGCGCAGGCGCAACAGGGTCAGCGGCACCCCCACGTCATTATTGAAGTTGCCTGCCGTGGCCAAAGTGCCGTCACCCAGCATGGCCGCGGCCATTTCCTTCACCGTGGTCTTGCCGGCATTGCCGGTGACCGCCAGGCGGGGCAAATCGAACTGGGCGGCATAACCGCCGGCAAGTCGCCCCAGACCTTCACGGCTGTCGGCTACGCGCACAGCGCTTTCGAAACTGTCCTGTTCGCGGTCCACCAGTGCCGCAATGGCGCCACCGCTTTTGGCCGAGGCCAGAAAATCATGGGCATCAAACCGGTCACCACGTAACGCCGCAAACAGGCAACCCGGCTCGATGGCGCGGGTATCGGTGGCCACCGCATTCACTTTCAGGTCGTCACCCTGCAAGGCGCCGCCGGTCCATTCAGCGATTTGTGACAGCCACATCATTGCGCACCTCCCCGGGCGATCAACGCCTTGCGGGCCAGGTCGCGGTCATCACTGGGGTAACGCACGCCATCCACTTCCTGATAATCCTCGTGGCCCTTGCCGGCGAGCAGAATCACATCGCCGTCACTGGCCGCATGCACGGTATCCATCACCGCCTGGGCACGCTCAACAATGGCCTGCACCGAGGCTGAATTGGTAAGGCCGGCTCGCATGTCATCAATAATCTGTTGCGGGTCTTCGCTGCGCGGGTTGTCGCTGGTGAGCACCACACGATCCGCGCCACGCTCGGCCACAGCGGCCATTTGCGGGCGTTTGCCGGTATCCCGGTCTCCGCCACACCCCACAATGCAGAACAGCCGACCGTGGAAATGGGCGCGGCATGCCTGCAAGGCTTTTTCCAGCCCGTCCGGAGTATGGGCGTAATCAACGATCACGGTGGGACAGCCCGTCTGCTGCACCGGTTCCATACGACCGGGCACCGGTGTCACCGCCGCCAGTGCACCGCCCAGTGAAGCAGTGTTGACGCCCTGACCATGCAGAATGCCGGCAACGGCCATCACATTGCTGAGATTGAAACGACCGAACAGTGGCAACGTCACCGCGAGGGGCTCACCGCCGACCGTCAGCTCTGCCTCCATTCCATCAGCAGTAAAGACGACCGAAGCACAACGGACCGTGGCACCCTGCTGATCGCCGAAGGTCACGCAACGCACACCGTCGGCCAGGCATCCGATCAACGAATAAGCCGCCGGATCATCGCAATTGATCACCGCCAGCTTCACTCCATCGCGGGTGAACAGCACGGATTTGGCCGCCAGATAGGCTTCCATGTCCCCGTGGTAGTCCAGATGATCCCGACTCAGATTGCTGAACACCGCCACGGGTACTGGCGTTGACCCCAGCCTATGCTGATCCAGCGCATGGGAAGACACTTCCATGGCCACACAATCCGCGCCCGCATCACGCACCCGGGCCAGACCGGCCTGCAGGGTAATCGGATCCGGTGTGGTATGACCGGTAGTCTGCTCATCGCCTTTCAAGCCCAGCCCCAGGGTGCCAACCAGGGCGCAACGGTGCCCCAGTGCATTAAGGGCATCGCGCAGGAACCAGGTGATGCTGGTCTTGCCGTTGGTGCCCGTCACGCCCACCACATTCATGGCCGCACCGGGCTCGCCATACCAGCGCGCCGCCAGCGTACCCACGCGACGCCCCAGCCCCGGCAGCGCCACACAGGGCACCGCCTGATCCTGTTGAATCGCAAAGGTTTCTGCGTCCGCCAGCACTGCCACCGCACCGGCGGCGATCGCCTGGCTGACAAACTGGCGGCCATCGCTGGCCACGCCCGGCACGGCCAAAAAGACATCACCGGGCACGACCTTGCGGCTATCGAGCTGTAGCCCGGAAAGCACAACACCCTCCGCAGAAGCTGGCAGGGTGACATCGGGTAGCAATTGCTGGAGGGTCATCATGAGCGATCCTCCGCATCCGGGCCGCCGGCCAGCAGCCCGTCGGGCTTGTCCGGTGGCACATGCAGCGAACGCAACACGCCACTCATGATGTTGGAAAACGCCGGCGCCGCGACCAGCCCCCCGTAGTAGGCTTTTCCGCCTGGATCATCGATTACCACCACGGTGACAATGCGCGGATCCGTTGCCGGGGCCAGCCCGGCAAACAAACCAATATAGTTGTCATCGGCATAACCGCCGGCCATCACCTTGTGCACCGTGCCGGTCTTGCCGGCCACCTGATAGCCCGGCACCTGCGCACGGCGCGCGGTACCCACACGGCTGACCACGGTTTCCAGCATCTGCACCAACTGCCGAGCCGTCGCCTTGCCAATCACCTGCTCGCCCTGCGGCACGCCATCCACCTTTTTCAGGGTCAACGGCACTTTGACACCATCGTTGGCGATCACCGCGTAGGCCTGGGCCAGCTGCACCGCAGACACGCTCAAGCCGTAACCATAGGACAGCGCCGCGCGCTCCACATCGCGCCACTTGCTGCGCAGCGGCAACAGGCCGTTACTCTCACCGGGAAAGGCAATGTGGGTGGATTGGCCAAAACCAAAACGCTCCAGATAGCCCGGCAAGGCCAGCGGCTCCATAGCCAGTGCCAGCTTGCTGGTGCCCACGTTGGAGCTCTTGGTCAGCACCGTGGTGATGTCGATGACACCATAATCCCGGTGATCACGAATCGTTTTGCTGCCCACCCGCAAGGTACCCGGGTGGGTATTGATGGTGGTGGACGGTGTCACCATGCCCATCTCCAGGGCCGCCGCCACGGTAAACGGCTTCATGGTGGAACCCGGCTCGAACAGGTCCGTGACCGCCCGATTGCGCAGCGCGCCGGTATCCAGGTTGCCGCGATTGTTGGGGTTATAGGCCGGCTGATTGACCATGGCCAGCACTTCCCCGGTGCGCACATCCAACACCACTGCGCTGCCACCCTTGGCCTTGAATTTCTGCACCGCGCCGAGCAACTCCCGGTAGGCCAGGTATTGCAGCCGCAGATCGATGCTCAGGGTGACATCTTCACCGGGCTCTGCCGGCTCCAGCACTTCGATATCCTGAATCACCCGACCCAGCAGATCGCGCACCACTTTCTTGCGACCGGAATGACCGGACAGATGATCTTCCATGGACAGCTCAATGCCTTCCTGGCCCTGATCATCAATATTGGTAAAGCCCACCACATGGCTGGCCACTTCGCCGGCCGGGTAATAGCGGCGGTATTCCGTCAGCGAATAGACGCCGGGCACATTCAGATTCAACACCGCCTTGGCCGCTTCCGGTGCCAGGCCACGCTCCAGATAGATAAACTCGCGGGATTCATGTCGGCGCACTTTCCGGGCAAACGCTTTCTGGTCGATCACCGGGTTGCCGGCCAGGCGCCCCCATTGGTCCTGGTGCTCCATGGCTTCGCGGGGATTTACCCACAAGGTCACCACCGGCGTGCTCACCGCCAGCGGCTTGCCGGCGCGATCACGAATCACCCCACGATGCGCTGCCAGCGGCTCCACACGCAGGTTGCGGATATCGCCCTGATGGGCCAGAAAATCGTGCTGAATCACTTGCAGATCCACGGCCCGAACCAGCAACAGACAGGCACACACCGCCCAGAAGCCCAGCACAAAGCGCCAGCGCATCAGGTGATTCGGTTGCCGTGTCTTGCGGGCCTGTTTCTTCATGGCCGGATCAGCACTCTCTCATCGGTCTTGGGTAATTTCATGCCCAGCTTTTCCCGGGCCAGGCTTTCCACCCGGGCGTAACTGCCCCAGGTGCTGTGCTCCAGCAACAACTGACTCCACTGGCTCTCCAGTCGGGTCTGACGCTGCTGCAAGCGCTGACTTTCATCCGTGAAACGACGCGCCTGATGCACGCTGTAGCTCACTGCCAGCGCAGACATCACCACCAGCACCACCAGGGCACGGATCATCCACGGGGCCGCCATCAGGCCACCTTCTCCGCGACGCGCAACACTGCACTGCGCGAACGCACATTCACTTTCAGCTCCGCCTTGCCTGCACGCATGGCCTTGCCCACCGGCTCCAGCCGCTGGGGCATTTCATCACCCAACGGCAAACCACCACGCCCTTTCGGCGCGCGGCCGGAGTGATCGCGAATAAACAGTTTCACGATCCGGTCTTCCAAAGAATGGAAGCTGATAATGGCGAGACGCCCGCCGATGGCGAGCGTCTCGAGGGACTGTTCGAGCACTTGATTCAGCGCATCCAGTTCCCCGTTTATATGTATTCGCAGCGCCTGAAAACTGCGCGTGGCCGGATGCTTACCCTGCTCGTTACGCCCCAGCACCGACTCAATCAAATCGGCCAGCTGCAGGGTGCGGGTAATCGGCTGCTCTTTGCGGGTTTCACAAATACGCTTGGCAATCCAGCGCGACTTGCGCTCTTCACCATAGCGATACAGCACATTGGCAATGTCTTTTTCCGCCGCATGGGACAACCACTCCGCCACGCTTTCGCCCTGGGTCGGATCCATGCGCATGTCCAACGGGCCATCGCGCAAAAAGCTGAAACCGCGGGAAGCATCGTCCAGTTGCGGTGAGGACACACCCAGATCCAGCAACAGGCCGTCGATCGGCCGGCCCGCCTGTTCCACCACTTGCGGCAGGCAATCAAAACGGCTGGCCATCATGTGAAAGCGGCTATCACTGGCTGCCAGCTCCTGCCCGGCGGCAATGGCTTGCGGATCACGATCAATGCCGGTCAGGCGGCCGTTGTCGTCCAGGCGCGCGAGCAAGGCACGGCTGTGGCCACCACGACCAAAAGTGCCGTCCACATAAAAGCCTTCGCTCTGGCTGAACCACATATCCAGCACCTCTTCCAGCATGACCGGCTGGTGTGCGTACTGCGTGTTTTCGGTCGTCATCAGAACGACAGCTCCTGCACACTTTCCGGCAAGGCCGCCGGATCCAGGGTGCCATCCACGTCGGACCAGCTTTCCTCTTTCCAGATCTCGAATCGGTGCATCTGCCCGATCAACATGGCGCGTTTTTCCAGGCTTATTGCCGCCCGCAACTCCGGCGGCACAAGCAGACGGCCATTACTGTCCATCTCGATTTCGGCAGCCTGACCCAGGAAGCGCCTCTTCAGCTGACGCACCTGCGGGTTGGAATCACGCTGCTCGGACAGCTTCTTGGCGGTGTCCATAAATTCGGCACGCGGGTAGAGCGCCAGACAGTCATCGAACGGGTGCAGCGTGAGCACAAGCTGGCCGCCGCACGTGTCGATCAACGACGCACGGTACCGGGTCGGCATGGTTAGCCGCCCTTTGGCATCCAGATTGAGTGCTGCGCTCCCAGTAAACACTGGCCGTCCTCTTGCTCTTGGTTATGCGGTTCCTTCCCGGGGCTTTTGCCCCACTTCGTGACACCGGCCACTAAGAAATTCCCACTTTTTCCCACTTTTCACCACATTGAGACACTCTAGGGCCACTGCAAAGCCCAAGTCAAGCGTGACGGCACCGGGAAACGTAAAAGAATTTCCAGATAAATCAGCCTGTTAGCGGCCCATTTGGGCAAAAGAAAGGGTGCAGAGAAACGATAGACGGAAGGAGTTCCGTGACGAATCAGAGCGCTGGGACGCGCAGATGAGAAAGCACTTTAAGTGTTAGACAGATTAGTTATTACTAACTTTATTTATATACCACTATTAGCAGAACGCATT
>NZ_LWEZ01000667.1:0-1101 GCF_001634945.1 Alcanivorax sp. HI0044 | reverse complement strand
GATATTCAAGCGGTCAGGGAATACCTGCCCCATCGTTACCCTTTTTTGTTGATTGACCGGGTGTTGAATCTCGAGCCCGGGTAGCGGATTGAAGCGTTGAAAAACGTGACGATCAACGAGCCGTTCTTCAATGGCCATTTTCCTGACGAGCCCATCATGCCCGGCGTATTGATCATCGAAGCGATGGCGCAGGCTGCAGGCATTCTGGGTTTTGTGACGGAAAATAAAAAACCCTCAGACGGCTATATCTATCTGCTGGTGGGGACTGACAAGGCGCGCTTCAAGCGTCGTGTGATCCCGGGGGATACTCTCCACCTGTTCGCTGAATATGTGGTGGTAAAACGCAATATTCTGAAATTCACCTGTGAGGCGCAGGTAGATGGGAAAACGGTTGCCAGCGCAGAAATGCTGGTTGCTGAGCAAAAAGTCTGATCCCCACCCGTACGCCAGTGCGAGGCTGGCGTATACTGCCTGCCACCATCATCAAAATAAAAGTGACTAGTCCATGATTCATCCGACCGCCCTTATTGATCCGGCCGCGGAGCTTGCAGAGGATGTGCAGGTGGGTCCGTACTCCATTATTGGCCCCGACGTGAAAATCGGTGCGGGCACCGTAGTGGCGTCCCATGTTGTCATCAAAGGGCCGACCACCATTGGTCGCAATAACCACATCTTCCAGTTCGCGTCCGTCGGCGAGGACTGCCAGGACAAGAAGTACAACGGGGAACCGACTCGTCTGGAAATTGGCGACGACAATGTCATCCGTGAATCGGTCACCATTCATCGCGGTACCATTCAGGACAATTCCCTGACTAAAATCGGTAGTCGTAACTTGCTGATGGCCTATGTGCATGTGGCGCATGACTGCATGATTGGCGATGACTGTATTTTTGCCAACAATGCCTCGGTGGCGGGCCATGCTCATGTGGGCAATGGCGTGATTCTCGGCGGCATGACCGGTGTGCACCAGTTCTGCAAAATTGGCTCCTACGCCATGACCTCCGGCTGTTCGCTGGTGCTGAAAGATATTCCGGCTTACGTGATGGTGTCCGGCAACCCGGCCAGCGCCCGCAGTATGAACTTTGAGGGCATGCGCCGTCG
>NZ_LWEZ01000666.1:0-870 GCF_001634945.1 Alcanivorax sp. HI0044 | reverse complement strand
GCGCCTGCCTCAGGCGAGCTTCTACGAGTTGCTCAAAGACCCGGTGTTCACAGCCTGTACCAGCAAGCCGCTGATCTACCAGATCAATGCTCTGCGCATTCAGGGCAATGAGACCGCTCATGGTGCCAAGGGCTCGGTGCGGGATGCCAAACTGGCATTGGGTATAGCGCACCAGCTCGCCATGTACATGGCAATCAAGTATTACGGGAAGAAGAAGGCAGATATTCCTGACTTCCAGGAAATCCCGGATCAATCCGCTGCGCTTGGCGAGCTAAAGCAATCGGTCAGTGCTTACAAGGAAAAGCTGGAAGCCCGGCAGGAGGAGGTAAAGGCTCTCCTGGATGAGTTGGATAGAGAGCGGACGAAAAATGTTCAGCATATCGATCCGCCCCAGCCTATAGAGCAGCAAGAGAAGCACCAGAAAAGCCAGGCGGTTACCGATAGCCTGCAGTGGAACGAGGCCAAAACCCGCAAGCAGCTCATTGATGTCATGCTCACCAAGGCAGGCTGGGATGTGGATGACCCGGAGCAGGTTGGCCAGGAAGTCGAAGTGGACTTCCCCAATAACCCATCAGGCAAGGGATATGCCGACTACGTGCTGTGGGGCGATAACGGCCAGCCCCTGGCTGTCGTGGAAGCCAAGAAATCTGGAAACACCAGCCTGCAGGCGGGCCGCGAGCAGGCCCGTTTGTATGCCGATGCCTTTGAGCGCATGGGCTACCAGCGCCCGGTCATCTTCTACAGCAATGGCTACGAAACCTTCATCTGGGATGATCACCAGTACAACGCGTACCGTCAGGTCTACGGTTTCTATAGTAAAGACAGCCTAAATTACCTGATTTACCAGCGCCACTACCGCGCCGCCGAGCT
>NZ_LWEZ01000665.1:0-716 GCF_001634945.1 Alcanivorax sp. HI0044 | reverse complement strand
TGACAGCTCGCTGATCTGTCCGGGGGCCATGCTGTCGGTCATCCCGGTGCGGGCTTTTCCGTTGCCCACCTGCATGTTCCACAGCGGCGCCACTCTGGGCACCAGCACAAACAGAATCAGCATCAAGGGGACCGCCTGGGCCATGATGATGCCGGCGCGTTTAAGGTGCTGCATGCCGCTGGCACGGGTATCGCTATGATTAATCCCCGCCAGACAGGCGGTGAGTAGCACCATGCACAGCAACACATAGAGGAACATCAGCGGGCTTTGCGAGAACAGCAACGACGTCGCACAAACGAAAAAACCCAGCACCAGCAAGACGTAGGCATCCCGCTGACTAACCACTTCCAGATACTTGAGCCCGAACAGCGACACCAGCAGGGCCACACCGGCTTCCGGGCCGTACAGGCGGCCGAAGCTGTAAAAGGTGAGCGCCACCGCCCCCATCAACAACAGGCTGCGGATAATACGCCCGGGCAACGCTATCCGCTGGCGGTTGACCAGGGCACGGATAATGATCACCAACGCAAACAGCCCCCCTTGCCAAAGCGGGCCTTTGAGTAACTGAGGCAGCGCACAGAACGTTACCGCAAGCGTCAGCCAAAGGCGGGTATGGGAAGGAACCTGGTAAATACGCGCCATCAGAACTCCGGGTAACAGGCCAGCGCATCCAGCAAGCGCCAGCGATGCACATCACCGGTATCCGGTGCCAATGT
>NZ_LWEZ01000664.1:0-1407 GCF_001634945.1 Alcanivorax sp. HI0044 | reverse complement strand
CTCATGGTACGCGTGCTCTCTCGGTTGTCTGGCGGGCTGGCGGAGATGGCCTGTGGCCATTTCCGCCCTACGGTATCCGCTGCATTGCAGTGCGCTCAGTTGGCGACGATGTTAACCAGTTTACCCGGCACCACGATCACTTTGCGCACTGTTTTACCTCGGTGAATTTCTGCACATTGGGCTCGTCCATCGCCAGGGCTTCCACTGATTCCTTGTCGGCGTTGGCGGGCACATGCAGCTTGGCGCGGACCTTGCCATTCACCTGTACCACCAGTTCGATGCTGTCTTTCACCAGCGCGCTTTCGTCCACGGTGGGCCAGCGGGCATCAATCACTGCCTCTTCATGACCCAGGGCCTGCCACAGGCTGTGGCCCGCATGGGGGATGATGGGGGCCAGCAACAGCACGGCCGCTTCCAGGGCTTCGTGTTTTACCGCGGCGCGGTTGTCACTGTTAGCGTCAAACTTGCTGACTTCATTGATCAATTCCATCACCGCGGCAATGGCCGTGTTGAAGGTGCTGCGGCGACCATAGTCGTCGCTGACTTTCTGGATGGTTTCGTGGGTCTTGCGGCGCAAGGCCTTGCCTGCGTCGTCCAGTACGTTCAGGTCCAGTGTGCCGGCATTACCGGCTTCCACATGTTCGGCCACCAGGCGCCACAGGCGCTTGATAAAGCGGAAGGCGCCTTCCACGCCAGCGTCGTTCCATTCCAGAGATTGCTCCGGCGGCGCGGCAAACATCATGAACAGGCGCACGGTGTCGGCGCCGTATTCTTCGATCATTTGCTGCGGGTCCACGGTGTTGCCCTTGGACTTGGACATCTTGGCGCCGTCTTTGAGCACCATGCCCTGACACAGCAGTTGCTTGAAGGGCTCGTCGCAATTCACCAGCCCGGTATCGCGTAGCAACTTGTGGAAGAAGCGCGAGTAGAGCAGGTGCAGGATGGCGTGCTCGATGCCGCCGATGTACTGGTCCACGGGCAGCCAGTAATTGGTGGCGGCCGGGTCCAGCATGGCGGTGTCGCTCTGCGGTGAGCAGTAGCGTGCGTAATACCAGCTGGACTCCATGAAGGTGTCGAAGGTGTCGGTTTCACGCAGGGCGGGCTGACCGTTGAAGGTGGTCTTGGCCCACTCCGGGTCGGCCTTGATGGGGCTGTTGACGCCGTCCATTTCCACATCGGTGGGCAGCACCACGGGCAGCTGATCTGCCGGGGTCGGGTGCAGTTCTCCGTCTTCGGTTTCCACCATGGGGATGGGTGCGCCCCAGTAACGCTGACGGGAGACACCCCAGTCGCGCAGCCGGTAGTTCACTTTCTTTTCGCCCAGAGAACGTTCGCTCAGCCAGTTGGCGATGGCGTTGAAGGCGTCGGCAGAGTACAACCCATCGAATTCACCGGAATGCACCAGGG
>NZ_LWEZ01000663.1:0-930 GCF_001634945.1 Alcanivorax sp. HI0044 | reverse complement strand
CAAAGCAACCCGCTGCGAGACAGTGCCCGCGACAGCTATACCATCGACCTGTCCATGGTGGAGCGTATCGAAGTGATTTATGGCGCCAGCGCAGAGCACGGGCTGGGCGCCACCGGCGGGATTATCAACTATATAACCCGCCGCGCCGACACCGGCACCATCAATCAGCAAGCCTCTGTCAGCCTGACTTCCGATGATGATTTTGATTCCGATGGTCAGGGCCACAAGGTGGACTACAGCATCAGTGGCCAGAAAGGCGACTGGGATTACCTGGGCGCCATCAGCCAGCAAAAGCGTGGCGTCTTCTATGACGGTAACGACCAGTTGGTTGGCATCGCCTACCCTGGTGAACTGCAGAACTCTACCAGCTATGACGTAATGGGTCGGGTCGGCTACTGGATTGACGACAACCAGAACGTCGAACTGATGCTCAATCACTTCGAACTGGAAGGCGAAGGCGATTATGTGCCGGTGCCCGGCAATCGGGATGAAGGTATCCCCACCCGAGCGCGCCCAGGCGACCCGGTAGGCGACCCGGGCTTCAACAAGGTGACCACCGCCAGTTTCTCCTACAGCCATGCAGACTGGTTTGGCAACAAGGCGGACGTGCAATTGTATAGCCAGCAGTTCCGCGCCCAGTTTGCCACCACCCCGTTCTTCCCTTACGTGGACAGTGCCGGGAATGATCAGCTCGACCAGACCCGCAACGAATCAGACAAGATCGGCGCCAAATTCACCCTGACCCGCAACGGCCTGCTCAACAATCGCCTGGGCATTACTACCGGCCTGGATCTGCTGCAGGATGAAACCAATCAGGATCTGGTCCATACCGGACGTACCTATGTGCCGGAAACCCAGTACCGTAATTACGCGCCCTTCCTGCAAGGCCGCTTCAAGCTCACCGACAAGCTCAATCTGAATGCCGGTGCC
>NZ_LWEZ01000662.1:0-597 GCF_001634945.1 Alcanivorax sp. HI0044 | reverse complement strand
GGTGTCAGTTCGATAACGCCATCCAGTTTTTGTTCTTCCAACCACAACATCAGGGCGTGGGCACGAAAGCGCAGGCGCAGGTCCAGTACCAGCGATCCATATTCCACCAGCAGATAACGATCCCCTGCGGCGCGGTAGACCACCTCCACACCGGCCTCGTCCGCCGACAGGGTGTTGAGAACCGGTGTGGTGATGGCGGTGCTTTCTACCTGTTTCACCGGGGCAGTCATGGTGGCGACGCAGGCGTCCTGCTCTTCCGCCAGTGCATCCGCGTCTGCCAGGCTGATGGCGTCGAACCGTAAGGTGTCCCCGGCTTTCAGCTGACCGAGTTTCCAGCGGTCCGCGAGGATCACGGTGGCCGGGCAGACAAAGCCGCCGAGTGAGGGGCCGTCGGGGCCGAGGATCACCGGCATGTCGCCGGTGAAGTCCACCGTGCCCACCGCGTAGGCATTGTCGTGAATGTTGGACGGATGCATGCCGGCTTCGCCGCCGTCACTGCGCGCCCAGGTGGGCTTGGGACCTACCAGGCGAATGCCGGTGCGGCTGGAGTTGTAATGCACCTGCCAGTCGGTGGAGAAGAACATGGCCATGTCGTCG
>NZ_LWEZ01000661.1:0-578 GCF_001634945.1 Alcanivorax sp. HI0044 | reverse complement strand
AGAGATTATGGACGCGATTTATTTCGCGGCGCATCAAAGAGATGGATGGCAGGATTGCCTGGACCGGATCAGTGTATTGAGCGGTGGGCAATCCGCTCAACTGTTGATGCTGAATAGGGAGAACGACCAGCGACTGGGCGGTTATCAGAGTAGCCGCGCCCTTGCAAAGTCCGACAGCCGTGGCGCGTCCGCGCTCACCCTGTGTGATGTTCGGCATGATACGGACGATGCACTATTGGTGCTGACTGTGCAGCGTCCAGCAGAGCAGGGCGAGTTTGGGGCTGCTGTAAAGGAATTGATTGAAGGGCTAATGCCGCACATTGCCAGAGCCCTTCGTCAGGAGGAAGCCGCCAGACTATTGGATGATCGTCAGATTGCGGTCTACCGGCAAAGACAGGGAGCCATGTTGCTTCTGGACGGTCAGCAGAACGTGGTTTTCGTGTCTGCGGAAGCAGAGAAGCAGTTGATGAGAGCAGCCTCGGTGAGGCTCGAAGAGAATCGCCTGAGACTGTCCTTTCGACAGTCTCAGGTGCAGCTGGATGCGCTCATGCAGGAGTGCCTAACGCGCAAATACACCG
>NZ_LWEZ01000660.1:0-641 GCF_001634945.1 Alcanivorax sp. HI0044 | reverse complement strand
CTCTACAGGAAAGATCAGAATGCAAAGTGATCAGCATCCAGATCCATCATGCAGTCCAGACCACCTTCGATGGCGCCTTTATGGCCAGCCACGCGCGGCAGGATACGCTTGAAGTAGAAGCGTGCAGTGCTGATCTTGGCCTTGTAGAAGTCCTCGTCACCGGCACCGGATTCCAGTGCGGCGTGGGCCACAGAAGCCATACGGGCCCACAGGTAAGCCAGGGTCACGTAGCCGGAGTACATCAGGTAATCCACAGAGGCGGCACCCACGTATTCCGGGTTCTGCATGGCCTGCATGCCGATGGCCTGAGTCAGCTCGCCCCATTCCTTGTTGTAGCCGGCCAGCGGCTCCAGGAATTCTTTCAGGTCCGCATTGTCGCCATTGGCTTCACAGAACTGGTGCACGATCTTGGTGAAGTTACGCAGGGCCTGACCCTGAGTCATCATCACCTTGCGGCCCAGCAGATCCAGTGCCTGGATGCCGGTGGTGCCTTCGTACAGGGTGGAGATACGGGCATCACGTACGTTCTGCTCCATGCCCCACTCACGGATAAAGCCGTGGCCACCGTAGATCTGTACACCGTGGTTAGCAGCTTCCAGGCCCGCTTCGGTCACGAACGCCTTGGCGATCGGAGTCAGCAG
>NZ_LWEZ01000659.1:0-823 GCF_001634945.1 Alcanivorax sp. HI0044 | reverse complement strand
CTGCGCTACGGCTTCGATATCGGCAACATCGCCCTGCAAGAGTCCCTGACCTACCTGCACGGCAGCCTGTTCATGCTGGCCATCGCCTACACCCTGGCCGAAGACGAGCATGTCCGGGTGGATGTTCTTTACCAGCGCTTCAGCCCGCGCGGCCGGGCCTGGGTTAACCTGCTGGGCACCCTGTTGCTGCTATTTCCGGTGTGTGCCGCCATGTTCTGGTTGTCACTGGACTATGTGGCCAGCAGCTGGCGCGAGCAGGAAGGTTCCGCCAATGGCGGCCTGCCCTTTGTCTATCTGCTCAAGACCCTGCTGCTGGTGCTGCCCGCGCTGCTGACCGTTCAGGCCATCGCCGAACTGTTACGCCACGGCCTGACGCTACTGGGCGCCAGCCCACCCGCCAGGATCAGCGAACACGACCAGCACCCGGAGGAGGGCCTGTGATGGAATGGCTCCCGCTGCTGATGTTCGTGGCTGTCTGCCTGGTGTTGCTCACCGGCTACCCGGTGGCCTTTGCTCTGGGCGGCACCGCGCTGCTGTTTGCGGCCGGCGGCATCCTCACCGGCACCTTTTCCCCCTCGGACCTGACCTTTGTGCCCAACCGGCTGTTCGGCATTATCGAGAACAGCACCCTGATGGCGGTACCGCTATTCGTGTTCATGGGGGTAATGCTGGAAAAATCCCGGGTGGCGGAGAAGCTGCTGTCCAGCATGGGTCAGCTGTTCGGCCCGTTACCCGGCGGAATGGGGCTGGCGATCATCCTGGTGGGCGCCCTGCTGGCCGCCAGCACCGGCATTGTGGGCGCCACCGTAGTCACCATGGGCCT
>NZ_LWEZ01000658.1:0-744 GCF_001634945.1 Alcanivorax sp. HI0044 | reverse complement strand
CATCTCGCCGCGGATGTTGCGCACTGCAGTGATAACGGCCTTGACCCATTCCGCGCCGGTTTCCGCCTCTTCATCAATCTTGCTGGCGTCGCTGGCCGGGAAGGCTTGCAGCATGAGGGTGTTCCCGCTCTTGCCAGCCATGGGGCCAATCTTCTGCCAGATTTCTTCAGTGATGAAAGGCATGAAAGGATGGGCCAGGCGCAGAATGGCTTCCAGCACCGTGACCAGAGTGCGGCGGGTACCACGTTTCTGGGCAGCGGAGTACTCGTCACCCCAGAGCACTGGCTTGGAAAGCTCCAGATACCAGTCACAGTATTCATTCCAGATGAATTCATAGGCGGCATGGCTGGCCACGTCGAAACGGAAGTTGTCCAGTGCGTCGCTGACTTCCTGCTCGGCCCGTTGCAGGGTCGAGATAATCCAGCGGTCCGCCAGGGACAGCTCAATGTCGCTGTCAGCAGCGACGCCACAATCTTCCCCTTCGGTGTTCATCATCACATAGCGGGCGGCGTTCCAGATCTTGTTGCAGAAGTTCCGGTAGCCCTCGATGCGGCCCATGTCCCACTTGATGTCGCGGCCGGTGGAGGCCAGTGACAGGAAGGTAAAACGCAGGGCATCGGTGCCGTAGGCATTGATGCCGTCGGGGAAATCCTTGTGGGTGCGCTTGGTGATCTGCTTTTCCTTCTGCGGCTGCATCAGCCCCTTGGTGCGCTTTTCTACCAGTTCTTCCAGCTTGATGCCGTC
>NZ_LWEZ01000657.1:0-641 GCF_001634945.1 Alcanivorax sp. HI0044 | reverse complement strand
GCTGCCGTTATTGCGGACGATATGGCTAACACGGACCAGGTAGCTGCCTTTCTCGAAGGTATAGCGCTTGATGATTTCGGCGCCATTATCCTGGGTCAGAGTCAGATCCACATTCAGCTCGTTGCTACCCTCAGCAAGCTGGTAACTCTGCCGGGCACTGCTCCAGTGCGGGCGCCCCTTGCTGGAATCGGTGCCATTCTTGCCCACCAGACCACTCTGGGCTACGTAGGTGCCACTGCTGTTCTGCTCCATCAGCACAAAGGGCTGATCCGGGGTTTCCACATGTTTGGGATATTCCGGCAGGGCCAAGCGAACGATATCGCCGCCAACCGGGTTGATCTCCACCCGCAATACATCGGTGTTGACCTCGATGTGCCTTGCGGAAGCGGTGGTACCCGGGGTATCGATTTGGGGAGCGACAGGCTGATCACCGTCAGCCTGGGCGGCCGGAATGCTGTTCTCGGTTTCCGGCTGAGGCGCAGGCAAATCCGCACTGTCTGCGGATGAAGGGCTCCCTTGCTCTGCCACCTGTTCAACAGGGACAGGGGTTGCCGAGTCTGCGTGGTCCCGCTGCCAAGCCTGAATCATCAGGTATGAGACAACGGCAATGCCGGTAATAACTAGGGCGCGCTGGATTTCCA
>NZ_LWEZ01000656.1:0-702 GCF_001634945.1 Alcanivorax sp. HI0044 | reverse complement strand
GCGACGAAAAGGCGGGCGGCTTCTACGCTGAGCACAAAGAGCGTCCTTTCTTCAAGGATCTGGTGGGCTTCATGACCAGCGGTCCTGTGGTTGTACAGGTTCTGGAAGGCGAAGACGCGGTTGCCAAAAACCGTGATCTGATGGGTGCTACCAACCCGAAAGAAGCCGAAGCCGGCACTATCCGTGCAGATTTTGCGGAAACAATCGATGCAAACGCGGTCCATGGTTCTGACTCCACCGAGTCAGCCGCCCGCGAACTGGCCTACTTCTTCTCCGACGAAGAACTGTGCCCGCGCGCCAGCTAATATCCGCTTGCGTGCAATACCAACCACGGCCTCGGGCCGTGGTTGGCGTTTAAAGGAAACCCGGTTTCCTATTGGAGAATGCTATGACTGCCCAACAGAAGGTAAATCTGCTCGGCCTTTCTCGCCCGCAAATGGAAGAGTTCTTCCTGACCATGGGGGAGAAAAAATTCCGTGCCCAGCAGGTGCTGAAATGGATCCACCACCACCAGGCGGATTCCTTCGAGCAAATGACCGATGTGGGTAAGGCATTGCGCCAGAAATTGTCCGAGGTGGCGGAAATCCGCGGCCCGAAGGTAACCCACGAGAGCATCAGCCGTGACGGCACCCGTAAATGGGTGTTCGAAATGGATAACGGCGGTGCCGTGGAAACCGTATTTATTCCCGATGGTCGTCGCGG
>NZ_LWEZ01000655.1:0-698 GCF_001634945.1 Alcanivorax sp. HI0044 | reverse complement strand
GCAGCCGCTTCAGCAACGGATGCCGGTGGGCACGGGTCACCGCCAGCACGAAGGATTCAAGAACACGTTCAAGGCCGCTGTCCAGCTTCTCCAGTTCATCTTCGATCATCGCCAGTTGTCGCTGGCATTCGCGCAGAATCACCACCTGAATCAACTGGTCCTTATCCGCAAAACGACGATAGGCCGTCGCCCGACCAATGCCCGCACGGGTGGCCACATCTTCCATGGTGGTACGTCGCAAACCGAATTCCACGAACAATGCCAACCCGGCATCAAGAATTTTCTCGTAGGTTCTATCGCCCTGGGGAACCTGAAGATTCTTGAGCAGCGCCGCCGACGCGATATTTTTGCGAGACATTCCAACTCCCTGTGATATGAACCGGATACGCGATCAACCTGCGCGAATACCCTCATCAAGGGTATATACCCCATGGCTCCCCAGCCCGCAAATTCCGTTTCATAGCAATGCCTCCATGACCAAGCAACAAGCCCCGCCATGGTATCGGCTCAGGCGGGTTGCACCATCGCCCTTAAATGCATATCCGCATTACCAAACAGTCCATCCGCTGCCGTCAACCGCTTGACGAAATGGCCCACACCCAATTCATCGGTCATGCCCATGCCACCATGGATCTGGATGGCTTCCTGGCCGATCTTGCGTCCGGCACGGCCCAACTGGGCCTTCATGGCATACACCG
>NZ_LWEZ01000654.1:0-493 GCF_001634945.1 Alcanivorax sp. HI0044 | reverse complement strand
CGGGCACGGCGGCCGCTCTCGTCAGGAATCGACAGCATCAGCGCTTTCTCTTCTGCTGCCAATGGCAGCCGCCGGGTTGCCGCCGGCACACTGACAACCTGATAGCTCTGTCGTTGGCTCACCGGGTTGTTCGCCACCAGCCGCATGTCCCGGGCCAGGCTGACGCCTCCCTCACTGACAAAGGGTACCGGCATGGCAAACAGCCAGCGGCGCTGGGTAGGTTCAACTATAACCTGGTAGGCATAGCTGGTGCCGTCGCCCCGCCCGGCTGTCAACGCATCCACCCAGTCCGGGGTCGGCCCACGGCCGCCGTACAGGTAACGCGCCTCATCCATGCCGCGAGGAATGGCCTGCTGCCAGGCCCGGCCATCAAAATGGCTCAATGTCAGGCCGCGCCAGTAGCGCTCTGCCGGCGGCGGCATATCGCCGTCAAAAGCGACGCGGAACGCCAGCGCGGACGACTCTGACAGCTCGCTGATCTGTCCGGGGGCCA
>NZ_LWEZ01000653.1:0-810 GCF_001634945.1 Alcanivorax sp. HI0044 | reverse complement strand
GTGGGGGAAATGCAGACCAACCCGCAACCCGCCCGAGGGGCTTTCATCCAGCACCAGTTTGCCACCGTAAGCCGCCACGGTATCGCTGACGATCGACAATCCCAGCCCGTGGCCAGCAGCGCGCTCATCCAGGCGCAGCCCCCGTTGTAGCACCTGTTCGCGGCGATCTTCCTGGATACCGGGGCCATCATCCTCCACACACAGTATCAGCTGCTTGCGCTCTTCATTGTCCGCACAGCGTTCTTCCACCACGTGTACCGCCACGCGGACACGACGATTCGCCCATTTGAAGGCGTTATCCAGCACATTGCCCAACACTTCGAGCATGTCATCGCGATCAAACGGCTGAGCCGGTAGCGCCGCCATCTCCAGATGGATGTCCAGGTCACGCCGGTGAGCCTGCTCCAGCGTGGTCAGCAACAGGGGGATATCCTGCGCCGGAGAAAATGGATTACTGGTCGTCACGCCCGCCGCGACCCGGGCCCTCCCCAGGGCGCGGCGAATGTTGGCTTCCATCTGCGCCAGCTGTTCGCAGAGCAGAGCATGCAACTCCGGGTCCGACGCCGCCAGTTCCTCCGTGCAGCGATTCTTGAGAATCGCCAGCGGGGTTTTCAGCGCATGGCCAAGGTCACCCAGCGCATGACGGGAACGCTGGAGTTGCTGCTCCGTATGGCGCTGCAACCGGTTGATCTCTACCACCAGGGGATGCAGCTCCAACGCCACTGTCTCGCTCAATTCATGACGCTGCCCGCCGCGCAGTTGTTCAATTTCGTCCCGTGCCCGGCGAAGGGGGGCCAGGCCCCGGCGCAG
>NZ_LWEZ01000652.1:0-506 GCF_001634945.1 Alcanivorax sp. HI0044 | reverse complement strand
ACGGCCATCGGGCCGCTCAGCTTCAACCTCGCCAAGGCGCTGAACGACCAGCCAGGCGACGACACGGAAGTATTCCAATTTTCTCTGGGACAGACTTTTTAGGAGTTTAATAATGATGAAAAAAACACTGGTAGCACTGACACTTATTCTGCCTTCACTGGGCATGGCTGATGCCTCCGTTGGGGTTCTCGATCCGATTGCTGCATTGCAATCGTCGGATAACGTGAAAGCAAAAATGTCATCCCTGGAAAATGAACTGTCTGCCGATGAGCAAAAGCTCAACGCTCTGCAGAATGATGTGCAGAAACTGCAGCAAAAATTGCAAAAAGAAGCCATGACCATGTCAGCGGATCAGCAAGACACGTTGAAGACGCAAGGTCAGCAGAAAATGATCGAAATCCAGAGCCTGCAGCGCAAGCTGCAAAAGCGTGCCAACGAAGCGCAGCGTGACATTCTGGAAGAAATGCAGCCGAAACTGAAAACCGCCATGGAAGCCGTGGCCAAGC
>NZ_LWEZ01000651.1:0-840 GCF_001634945.1 Alcanivorax sp. HI0044 | reverse complement strand
CGAATATCAATCGGCAACTCGGCATAGAATTCTTTTTCTGCCTCTTTCTTCAGTGCAATGGTTTCGAACTCGAGCCCACTCCCCAAACCTGTATGCGTAATATCCTCAAGCAAGCCGGGCACTTCGGTGTCCTTGGGCAACTGCTTTAGAAGCGCACCGAAGGTCTGCTCCATTTCCGCAAGCTGGGCACGAAACTGATCCAGGTTATGCGCTTCAAACGCTTTCTTCTCATAACTTTTCAGCAACGACGATTCTTCACGTTGCTGCTGATCGAGAAGCTTATTCGCATCCTGAATAACAAAGAAGTATCCCAGCGCCAGTACAGCGACCAAAACGAGTAACGCGGCACCGACTTTGACCGGTGTTGGCCACCCCCCCACATTTTCGAAGTCCAGACTGTTAAGCTCGTCCATCAACTCCCGTAAATCGAGATTTTTCAGCTCAGAGGCGTTCATTTTTGTTCTCCCTCTTTCTTGCTGTTCGGCGAGGACTGCTTCACGGTCAAGGTAAACTTATTCGCTTGGGAGCCATCCTCCAGCGCAGTCACATTCTGCAAATTGGCCTCACCAAACCACGGGGAGCCATCGAAATTACGCATCAACCGGGAGATGCGATTGTTACTTTCCGCCACCCCGGCAATGCTGTATACGTCCCCGATGCGCTTGACCTGAGAATAGAACACGCCATCAGGCAGGGTTCGCACCAATTCATCAAAGACATACACAATAGTTGGGCGATTTCCCTGAAGATTCTGAATAACCTCCATTCGTGCAACCAACTCATCCCGACGGGCTTGCAGCTCTTTAATTTCCTTGATCTTTTCGTTCAGCTCAGCGGTTT
>NZ_LWEZ01000650.1:0-266 GCF_001634945.1 Alcanivorax sp. HI0044 | reverse complement strand
CGTGCTGCCTGTGGCGTTTTCCGTATAATGCCCATTTTCACCGATCTCCCGACAATAATGAGAAAACAGCGCCTACAGCACTGCCAACAAGGGCTTACCGCCTTCACCATCGCCATCGGCCGCGGCAGCGCCTGGCTGGCCCTGCTGCTGGTGCTGGGCATGGTGCTGGTGGTGGTGCTGCGCTACGGCTTCGATATCGGCAACATCGCCCTGCAAGAGTCCCTGACCTACCTGCACGGCAGCCTGTTCATGCTGGCCATCGCCTA
>NZ_LWEZ01000649.1:0-1100 GCF_001634945.1 Alcanivorax sp. HI0044 | reverse complement strand
TGATCAGCAAGAGTGGCCAGACCTCGGAGCGCGAGCTGCGCGTCAAGACGCTGGAAGGAACCGGTGAGGAAGAGGGCGACAAGAGCCTGACCATCTTCGATACCCCCCGTGACGTGCGCGGCACCGCCATGCTTACGTTCAGCTACAAGACCCGTGACGACGACCAATGGCTGTACCTGCCCGCGCTGCGCCGGGTGAAAACCATTGCCTCACGGAACAAATCCGGCCCTTTCATGGGCAGTGAATTCAGTTTTGAAGACATGCGCGGGCAGGAGGTGGAAAAGTACACCTACAAGTACCTGCGCGATGAACCCTGCGGCGAACTGACCTGTTTCGTGGTCGAGCGTTACCCGCAAGATGAGGATTCGGGCTACACCCGCCAGGTTTCCTGGATTGACCAACAGGAATACCGGACCTGGAAAGTGGACTATTACGATCGCAAGAAAAGCCTGCTCAAGACGCTCACCGCCAGTGATTTTTCACAGTACCAGGACAAGTACTGGCAGCCCGGCAAGATGTCCATGGTCAATCACCAGACAGGGAAATCCACGGATCTGTTCTGGAGCAACTACCGCTATGACACGGGGCTGAGTGAGTCAGACTTCAACAAGAACAGCCTGAAACGCGCCCGTTGATTTCTTCCGCCAAAAACATGAAGAACTGGCTGGTTACGGCATCGCTGCTGGCAGTGCCACTCATCTCCTCTGCGTGGGAATTTCGCGGTGAAGTGGCGCTGGAAGGGCGTTATTTTACTCAGGACTCTCCCTATGCCCGGGCGGATTATTCCACGAACGCTTCCGGCTACATCAAGCCGGAAATACTCCATGAGTGGAACAATCGTGATGACCTGTTCACCTTTATCCCCTATGCCCGGGTGGACGAACACGATACAGAGCGAACCCACTGGGATATTCGCGAGCTGTCCTGGATTCATGTGGGTGATGGCTGGGAATCCCGGGTGGGCATTCGCAAGGTGTTCTGGGGCGTTACCGAAGGGCGCCACCTGGTGGATATCATCAACCAGACCGATCAGGTGGATCAGGTGGATGGTGAGGAAAAACTCGGCCAGCCCATGATTAACCTGTCCACGGTACGGGACT
>NZ_LWEZ01000648.1:0-761 GCF_001634945.1 Alcanivorax sp. HI0044 | reverse complement strand
GAACTGGGTAACGGGAAACTGCTGCGCAAGCACACCATCACCGTCAAACCCGGCGAAAAACTCAGCTATCTGGTGCGCGCCGATGCCCTCGGTCGCTGGGCCTATCACTGCCATCTGCTCTATCACATGGAGGCAGGCATGTTCCGGGAAGTGCGCGTCGTTGATGGCAGCACCACCCCTTCCATGCCAGATACACAGACACAGGGCATGCACGACACACATGACAAAGATCATGGAGGGCACCGCTCATGAAAACATTGATGACGCTCCTGGCAGGCAGCATCACACTGGCGGCCACCTCGCCAGCCCTCGCCATGAATAAAAACGAACCGCGTTTTACCCGTGTCATCGTCGACCAGCTGGAAGCCCGTGACAGCGATGAAGGCACCGTCATGGCCTGGGAAGCCAGCGGCTGGCATGGCGGCGACCTGAACAAGCTGTACTTCAGCACCGAAGGCGAACGGTTAATGGATCCGGAGCACGACGGTGAGGACGCCAGTACCGAGGCAGCAGAAACCCGCCTTGCCTGGAACCGGGCCTTTGCTCCCTTCTGGGACTGGCAGCTGGGCGTGCGACGAGACTGGCAACCGGACGATCCCAACCGGGACTGGGCCAGCATCGGTGTTCAGGGCGTCGCGCCCTACCTCTTCGAAGTGGACGCCAACCTGTTTATCGGCGAAGAGGGCCTGACCAACCTGCGCCTGGAAGCCGAATACGAGTTGCTCCTGACGCAAAAGTGGATACTGGTTCCGGAGATCGAA
>NZ_LWEZ01000647.1:0-1169 GCF_001634945.1 Alcanivorax sp. HI0044 | reverse complement strand
GGGTCTTCGCCCTGTTATTGCTGGCCGCCTTTATCGAAGCGTTCTGGTCACCACGGGACCTGGCGCCAACCATCAAATACAGCGTGGGCGCGGCCTGCTGGGGCCTTTTGTACCTTTATCTTTTGTTCGGGGGACGGGATGGAACTCGAAAAGGCTAGCGCCCGCCTGGCACCGCGCAGCCCCTGGCAAGCCGCGGACCTGGGCACGCAGTTTTACCGCCACTGGGCTGGTTCCATTACCCGCGTCTGGCTGCTGTTTACCGCCGTACCCTATGCCCTGCTGTTAAGCATGGCCGCCCTGAACAACAGCCTGTGGCCCCTGTTTATCTTCTGGTGGCTCAAACCCCTGTGGGAACGCCCACTGCTGGCCTTTTACAGCCATGCCCTGTTTGGTGAAACCCTCACCCTGAAAGCCTTGCTGAAACGCTGGCGCAGTTACGCGCTGCCGGGGCTGGCCGGCCAGCTCACCTGGCGGCGCCTGAGCCCCATGCGCAGTTTCAATGCCTGCGTTTGGCAGCTTGAACAAGTGAAAGGCGACACCGCCAGCCAGCGTCTGAAAGTACTCAACAGCTACCCGTCCAACCGGGCGGGCATGCTGACCCTGCTGGTGCTGCACCTGGAACAGTTCATGACGCTCGGGCTAATGGCGTTGCTGTATATGCTGGTGCCCTGGCAATTCAATCTGGAACTCAGTGACTGGTTCTATGACCAGAGCGCATTGCAACTGGTCATCTCCGGGTTGTGTTTCTATCTGGTGCTGTGTGTCACCGAACCTCTCTACGTGGCCTGTGGCTTTGCCCTGTACCTGAACAAACGCACCTGGCTGGAAGGCTGGGATCTGCAGCTGGGCCTCAGCCGGTTGGGCAAACGTCGCCAAGCTGCCAGGAATGTCATCGGGGCTCTGCTACTCATGGCACTGGTGCCTTTCACGGAACCCGCCAGCGCCGCATCAGCACAGTCCCCGGCCACCGGGAAAACAGAACAGCAGGAAGTCATCGAGCTGCTGGCCAGCCCGGAGTTCATGCCGCTGCAAGAAAAGACCGAGCGGCAGTGGATTAATCAGGACGACAGCGAATCCGAGAGCCTGATGGAGAAAATCTGGCGGTTCCTGTTTGATAATCTGGACGATGAGGACGCCGAGACTAACAACACGCCGCTGAATATACCCGA
>NZ_LWEZ01000646.1:0-12602 GCF_001634945.1 Alcanivorax sp. HI0044 | reverse complement strand
CGCTATGTGNACGGCCTTCCCCATGAGCCACGGCAATCGGAATGCGCGTGCCAGCCATGTCTTTCAACAAGATGGACGGGGAATCCTGCACTTCCACCAGAGAAGTACGCGCCTCGAACTGCTCAGACAGGTTACGCACAAAACGCGGCCAGTGTTCCGCCCCGGGAATCAGGTCTTTCAAATGCGACAGCATCTGGCAGCCGTTACAGACCCCCAGCGCAAAGGTGTCTTCACGGAAGAAGAAACGGTTAAACGCTTCGCGCATTGCGTCGTTATAGAGCACGGTCTTGGCCCAGCCACCGCCGGCACCCAGCACGTCCCCGTAGGAGAAACCGCCACAGGCCACCAGCCCCTTGAAGTCATCCAGCTTCACACGGCCTTCGAGCAAATCACTCATGTGCACATCAACGGCGGAGAAGCCGACGCGATCAAACGCCGCCGCCATTTCTGTCTGACCATTAACGCCCTGCTCGCGCAGGATGGCCATTTGCGGTTTGTTGCCAGTATTGATGAACGGCGCCGCCGGGTTTTCCGTCATATCAAAGGTCAGCCGCACATTCAGGCCCGGACCATTGCTGTGCGGAATCGCATCAAATTCCTGACGGGCACAATCCGGGTTATCCCGCAGGGACTGCACCTGATAACTGGTTTCCGCCCAGATACGCTGCAATTCACGGCGCGGGGTTTCCAGCAAAATCCCCCCCCCCAAACGCAGGCGAATCACATCGTCGCCATCCGGTTGTCCCAAACGGTGAACACACTGCCCGAGACCCGCCTCGGCATAACGGGCAACCACTTCTTCCGCGTGGGATTTTTCCACCTGCAACACCGCGCCCAGCTCTTCGGTAAACAGCGCCGCCACGGCTTCCGGGGTATCGCCGGCCAGGGGATCCAGGGAAATATCCAGCCCCGTGCGGGCAGCAAAGGCCATTTCCACCAGGCTGGTAAACAGACCGCCGTCGGAGCGGTCGTGATAGGCCAACAGTTTGCGTTCGGCCAGCAACTGCTGGGTCACCTCGAAGAAAGCGATCAGGTCTTTGGCATCGTCCAGGTCCGGCGCGATATCACCGACCTTGCCGTACACCTGCGCCAGGGCGGAGCCGGCCATGCGGTTCTGACCACGGCCCAGGTCCAGCAGCAGCAGTTCGCTGTCCACACCGGTTTTCAGCTCCGGGGTCACCGTCAGGTCGATGTCGGTCACCGTGGAAAAGGCAGAAATCACCAGCGACATGGGTGCGGTGACGCTTTTATCGATGCCCTTGTCGTTCCAGACCGTGCGCATGGACAACGAATCCTTGCCCACCGGAATGGCGATACCCAACTTCGGACACAGGTCCATGCCCACCGCTTTCACCGCATCGAACAAAGCCTGATCTTCACCCGGGTGACCCGCTGCCGCCATCCAGTTGGCCGACATGCTGATCTGGCCCAGATCGCCCAGATGGGCGCCGGCAATATTGGTGATGGACTCGGCCACCGCCATCCGCCCGGACGCCGCTGCGTCCACCAGAGCCACCGGGGTACGCTCCCCCATGGCCATGGCTTCGCCTGTGGTTTTGTTGTCTGCGTTGGGATTAAAGCCGGTAGCGGTCACAGCACAATCAGCCACCGGCACCTGCCAGGGGCCAACCATCTGGTCCCGGTGCACCAGCCCGGTAATGGAGCGGTCGCCGATGGTAATCAGGAAGCTCTTGGAGGCCACGGACGGCAGGCGCATCACCCGCTCACCGGCTTCTTTCAGGTCGATATCTTCAGTGGTGAACGCCTGACGCACAAAATCTTCGCGCTCGAAACTGCGCAGCATTTTCGGCGGTTTGCCGAACAGCAGGTCCATGGGCAGATCCACCGGCGCCTTGCCGAAATGCTCATCGCTCACGGTCAGGTGCTCGGCATCGGTGGCTTCGCCCAGCACAGCGTAGGGAGTGCGCTCACGCTGACAGATGGCGTCGAAGTCCGGCAAATCGTCTGGCATCACGGCCAGCACATAACGCTCCTGGGCTTCATTACACCAGATTTCCACCGGGCTCATGCCGGGCTCGGAACTGGGCACTTTGCGCAGCTCCAGCTGGGCGCCCATATCATGATCGTGGACCAGCTCCGGCAAGGCGTTGGACAAACCGCCAGCGCCCACATCGTGAATGGATACAATCGGGTTATCGTCCCCGCGGGCCCAGCAGCGATCAATCACTTCCTGTACCCGACGCTCAATTTCCGGGTTCTCGCGCTGCACTGAAGCAAAATCCAGCGCTTCCGCAGACTGGCCGGAGGCCATGGAACTGGCCGCCCCGCCGCCCAGCCCGATCAGCATGGCCGGGCCACCCAACACAATAATCTTGGCGCCGGCGGGAATCGGGTTCTTCTCCACATGACCATCACGGATGTTGCCCAGGCCACCGGCGATCATGATCGGCTTGTGGTAACCGCGCATCTCATCACCGTTCACACCTGGTGCGTTAATTTCCAGGGTACGGAAGTAACCACACAGATTGGGACGACCAAATTCGTTATTGAATGCAGCAGCGCCAATCGGCCCCTCGATCATGATGTCCAGTGCAGAGGCAATGCGCCCGGGTTTACCGTAGGGCTGCTCCCAGGGCTGGCCAAAACCGGGGATATTCAGATTGGATACGGAAAAGCCGTTCAACCCGGCCTTGGGCTTGGAGCCACGGCCGGTGGCACCTTCGTCACGGATTTCACCACCGGAACCGGTGGCCGCCCCCGGATGCGGCGCAATCGCCGTAGGGTGGTTATGGGTTTCCACCTTCATCAGCATATGCACCGGTTCGTTCACGAACTGGTACTGCTGACTGCCCGGCGCAGGGAAAAAGCGATCAGCCACCGGACCGGCCACTACCGACGAGTTATCGCTGTAAGCGCTTAGCACCCCTTCCGGCGCATGCTTGTAGGTATTGCGGATCATCCCGAACAGGCTCAGATCCTGTTCTTCGCCGTCAATCGTCCAGTCCGCATTGAAAATCTTGTGGCGGCAGTGCTCGGAGTTGGCCTGGGCAAACATCATCAATTCTGCGTCTGAGGGGTTACGTCCGAGCGCAGTGAACTGTTCCACCAGGTATTCAATCTCATCCGCCGCCAACGCCAGGCCCAGCTCTCCATTGGCCGCTTCCAGCGCCCCACGGCCACCGCCGAGAATATCCACGGTGGTCAATTCCCGGGGCTGGTGATGGGTAAACAAGGCTTCGGCATCGTCCAGCTCTGCCAGCACCACTTCGACCATCCGGTCGTGCAGGGCGGCGGCCAGAGCGTCGCGGTCACCGTCTGCGTCCAGGCGATATTCAATACCGCGCTCAATCCGCTCTACCTGGGTCAACCCGGCGTTGTGGCAAATATCCGTGGCCTTGGACGACCAGGGGGAAATCGTGCCCGGGCGGGGCACAACCACGAAACGCTGCCCCTCAACCTGGGCCTCTTCGACACTGGGGCCATACTGAAGCAAGCCTTCCAGTATCTGCTGCTGCGCAGCATCCAGTGGCGCAGACAACTCCACAAAATGCACATAGCGCGCCGACAGGGCCGATACGCCATTCAGGGACTCAAGCAGTTTTTCCTTACGAAATGCGGACAGGGCCGGGCTTCCGGAGAGGATCAGCATAGTGCGCCTTATATGATTACCAATAGGGATTGAGGGGTGCCAGTTATTCAGGTCGGCAATGATACGGGATTTGCTCGTCGCTCGCAGCCTCTCAAGCCGCCGATTTACTCCGCAATTTGCGCCCGGAACAGGCCGGCTCACCCTGTCATCAGGCAGCAGCAAAACACCTACGAATGACGCCTGATACGCAATTTAATGCTCTTTTCCTGACTTTTAAAAATTGTGCAAAAAAGGAGCAATTGTTCGACAAAGCTTTACAGAACAGCCATTTGCCGATGATAGAGTTGCGCCGCAATTTCGTGATATAGATCACAAGTAAGGAACAATAGCGAAGGCATAGGGCCTTTCACCGGTCGGCGGTAAGCAGTATCGACCTGTCTGGACAACCTGACAGAGGTACCACCAAGTGACGGTATTCTTTCGACACAGCAAGCATTTGCTCGCCTCGCTGGCACTGTTCAGCGTACTGGGGCTAATGCTGGCCATGCGTCCCACCCCCTCCGCCATGGAGCGCGTTATCGCCCGTGGGGAGCTGGTGGTGCTAACCCGCCCGTCCAACACGACCTATTACGAAGATCAGCACGGTTTCACCGGCATGGAATACGAACTCGCCAAAGGGTTCGCTGACAGCCTGGGGGTAGAACTGCGCATCCTCGAATCCGACGATCTCTCCTACATCCGCTATGCTATCCGCAAGGGCACGGCAGACATTGCCGCCGCTGGCCTGGTCGCCACCACAGAGCGCAGCGAAAGCCTGCGCTTCAGCACTCGCTACCAAAATATCGATACCCTGCTGGTACGCCGCCTGAGCAGCCCACGAATTACCGACCTGAGCGAGCTGAACGACCAGAAGGTGGCAGTAAGCGCCGGCTCCAGCCACGCCGAGCTGCTGATCAAGGCACAGCTGGACAATCCCGAGCTGGCATTCCAGGAAGTGGAAAACGCCACCCCCGAGCAACTGCTGGCGCTGGTGGAAGACGGTCAGGTCGACTACACCCTGATCAATTCCAACAGTTACGCCCTGCAACGTGCGCTCTGGCCTGACCTGATTGCCGATTACACCGTGGCCACCGATATGCCGCTGGCCTGGGCCTTTAATCCGAAAGATGACAAAAGCCTGTATATGGCCGCGCAGCGCTACCTGACCCAAGCCAAGGCGGACGGCACTACCGCCAAGCTGGAAGACCGCTTTTACGGGCATGTGGAACAGTTCAACCTGTACGCGGCACGCAGCTTTATGCGCCACCTGGACGACCGCCTGCCGCTTTATGAAGGGCTGTTCAAGGAAGCCGAAGACAACAGCGGCTTTGACTGGCGCCTGCTGGCTGCCCTCGCCTACCAGGAATCCCTGTGGGACCCCCAGGCCATCTCCCCCACCGGGGTCAAGGGCCTGATGATGCTCACCAACGATACCGCTCGCCAGATGGGTATCAGTGATCGCACCGATCCGTCACAGAGCATCAGCGCCGGCGCCGCCTACCTGCGACGCACCCATGCGCGGATTCCCGACCGCATTCCCGAGCCAAGCCGCACCTGGATGGCGCTGGCCGCCTACAACGTGGGCTTTGGCCACCTGGAAGATGCCCGCGTGCTGACCCAGCGCCAGGGCGGCGACCCGGACAACTGGCAGGACGTGAAACAGCGCCTGCCGCTGCTGGCCAAGCCGGCCTATGCAGACCAGCTTCGCTACGGCAACGCCCGGGGCGGCCAGGCGGTGGTGTACGTCCGTCATATTCGCCGCTACTACGATCTGCTGGTGTGGGCGGAAAATTCCCGCCGCCGCGATGGCACGCTCATCGCCCTGAATTAACAGACAGCAACGAGAGGCGAGTAACGAAACCCGGCCGGGTTCTGCACTTCGAAACTCGCCTCTTTGTTGTCTCAGCGTTATCTCAGAATAATCCTGGCTGACTCACCTGCCGCCCCAACGGCAACGGTGTCAGCCACGGCAAACGTTCCGTCAGCATCTCGTGCCACAATGCAGCCAGGGCCAGCGCGTCGCCATTATCCGGCATGTGAATAAACGCACAGGGCTGCTTGCCTGCCTCAATCCAGCACGCCACCCGCTCGACCCAGGGCGCAAGAAACGGCCGGTTGGCCAGTAAATCCGGGTGACCCACATAACGAATCACCGGCGCCGCCTCGCCCGGCAACACATGCACCGGCAGCCGGGGCTTCTTGCGCTGGGCCTCCCGTGTTGCCGGGTCCTCTGCACTGGCGGCAAACAAAGCCCGACTGTCAAAACAAACCCGCGCAAAGCTACGTTCCAGCAGGCCACGATTCAGTGCCCTTTCCGCATCGCCCTTGGCAAAAAAATCCCGATGACGCACCTCAACCGTACAGTGCAGCGATGGGGGCAACGCATCCACAAACCGCCACAAGTCCGCCAGATTTTGTGGACCAAAGGCCGCCGGCAGCTGCAGCAAGAACGGACCCAGCACATCGCTCAACGGATCCAGCCGTTCCACAAACGCCCGCACCTGGCCCTCCACGCCACGCAACAAATCGTCGTGGGTAATCTGCCGGGGAAACTTGAACAGGAAACGAAACCCTTGCGGCACCTGGGCGCGCCATTGCTCACACTGATTTCGCGAGGGTGTGGCATAAAAAGACGTATTTCCCTCAACCGCATTGAACACCCGGCTGTAACGCTCCAGAGGACTGCCGCCAACCGGCAGCCGCGCATTCCAGGCGGGATGTTGCCACTGTGGGCACCCCAGAAAATAAGGCAGGCTCATGCAACACCAGGGTAGAAATGGTGCTCGCGCAGAGCCCCGCGCACCTGCTCTACACGGGCATTGCTGAGCTGGCGATAATCCGGGTAAGGCGTCAGCAGCAGCCGTTTTTGCGGGTCCACAGCAATCTCCGGGGCGCCATGCAACGGCCGGGCACCGTGCCGCAAACCGCTAAAACGCAGCAGGTTTTCCTTGCCACCGATCCAGTGCCAGCAAGGCCCCTGAGCCAACACCGGTGCAAAACACAGCGCCGTCTCCTTAAACAGCACTTGATCCCGGTAGCGCCGCCAATCCTCCGCCACCGGGCACGCCACCTTGGCCAGCAGATTCAGGATCTTTCGCCAGTGATTGGAGTTGGCCGCCACCAGCGCGGCAGCATCCGGGACCATCCCCAGAGGCCGGTGAGGCAGATACAGCGTCAGTCCTGGCCGGGCAGCCCCCAGGTAATCCGCTTCAGGCATTACAACGTTCTCCTGTTTGAGGCGTTCGCATTCTACCGGGCGCGATACTGGAGGAGCGAAAACGAAAAAGGGCCTGTCGCATCACTGCGACAGGCCCTTCTCGTCTGAATCTGGTAGGCACGAGTGGATTCGAACCACCGACCCCCACCATGTCAAGGTGGTGCTCTAACCAACTGAGCTACGTGCCTAAAGAGGGTGGCAATTCTATGCAGCTTGATCCGTCAGGGCAAGACCCTCGTTGCAGATTACCAATCATCCGTGATCCAGCCGCGCCCCAGCACCGCATTACTTGCGGCGGCGCGAGCCCCAGGCGGTTTCAATCTGGCGCGCGCGGGTGATGGACTCTTCCACCAGGTCCGACTGATGCTCGGCAAACTCGCGGATAATTTCCAGGGCCGAACGCACATCACGGCGGAAAATGGTTTCCACCAACGCCTTGAAGAACGACAAACACTCTTTGATCTCATCCGGTTCCAGATGCAGAGCCATAAAGTAAGCCCGCTGCATGGCCGGCTGCATATTGATCAGCACATCTTCCACAAAGACATTGCGGGCAAACGGATAGACATGCTCCAGAAAGCGAAAGCTGAGGGTAAAGAAGACATCGTGGTCGCGCTCCTCCGCCGCCACTTGCAAACCGTGAACCAACTCAATGAACGAATCCAGGTCCTCCTCGCGCACCACTTTAATGGCCTTGCGAATCACCAGCCCCAGCAACACCTGCATGACTTCATACAGGCTGCGCACATGGGCTTCGGACATTTCCTTCACCACCGCACCCCGGCGCGGCAGAATGTCGATCAGCTGGCGGCGCTGCAAAATCAGCAATGCCTCACGCACGGACCCCCGGCTGACATCCAGTTCCCCTGCGACTCGCAGTTCCTGAATGCGATCACCGGCCAGCATGTCACCATGGATGATTTGCTGAGCGAGATGCTGGGCAATTTGCTCAGAGAGGCTTTCCTTCGCTTTAAAGCTCACCGAACCCCCGGTACTTGTTGAACAATCCAATTAAGCTTGTCCGACTATAGTACACAAGAATGCCACCACCAAGTGCTGGATTTGCCAACCATCCCCCGTCAGTATCAAATGCATCAGTGCCATACTGATCCAGCTGCAGCACCGATTTACCCACAACAAGAACTGTAACCACACCCGATATCGGGCGGAGCTACATGAACAAGGACTTGATCACCCAGTTACCCAGAGTGGAGCAACTGTTCGACCAATACGCAGAGCGTTTTGGTAAACAACAGACCGCGTACCGCAACCATGTCTATCGGCTGGTAAACCTGGTCATGGCGCAACGCCCCATCAACGACGAAGAGCTGGATAAACTGCAGGTCGCCGCCTTTTTCCATGATGCAGGTATCTGGCTCGCCGGCACCTTCGACTATCTGCAACCGTCCGCCCGCCTCGCTGAACACTACCTTCAGGAAGAAGGCCTGGACGATTGGTGTCAGGACGTGCGCAACATGATCATGAATCACCACAAGCTCAGTCGCTTCAGCCGCAACCACCTGGACCTCACCGAAGTATTCCGCCGGGCAGACTGGGTTGATGTAAGCCTGGGACTGCTGCGTTTCGGCATTCCCATTGCGCGAATCCGGTTGATCAAACGGGGCTTCCCCAATGCAGGCTTTCATCCGCTACTGCTAAAGCTCAGCGGCCAACAACTACTCAGCCAGCCCTGGCGTCCCCTGCCCATGCTGAAACGATAACCTTCTGCGCAGAACCCTGTGGCACAGGAGATAAAGTTACCCACAACTTCTGTGGATAACTCTGTGCATAGACTGTCAGGAACCGTCCCCACCGCCTGCCGCGCCTGCCATGTCATTGGGATGATGAAAAAATGGCCATAATATTAAAGTCTTTTAAATCAAAGACTTAAAAATACACACTGCAAATCAATAGCTTAGACCTCAACGTTCACGCATCAAGTGAAATAAGCGTGTTCGCTGTGCAAAACTGTTGCCCGCCAAAAGGGCATAAGCGGAAAAAGCAAGAGAAAGGCGTGGCTAATCTAACGAAAAGTTGGGCTTACAGTTTTGCCCGGCGTGGCATCCAAGCGGAATAATCAGAACGAGAAAAGCCGCTCAAACAAGCGGCTTTTTCATAAAATAAAACAGTGATCTCGGGTTCAGGAGTCATCAACGACGCAGGCTAAAGCTCACGCCCAACACCACCACAGGCTCCACATCCAGATCATACTGGTCCTGCTCTTCCTGACTATCGCAACCCACATTGGTACGGTACTCCGTGCAATCCAGGGACTCCAGCACCCCCACCGCCGCGCTCACGGTCCAGCGGGAATACGGTTTCACCCACTGGTGGCCCAGCTCAACGCCTGCGCCCAGCCGCTCATAGTGGCGTTCGCCGCCCAGATCACCCGCCATCAGGCCTGTGTAGAAACCCTTCTCTGACATGAGTCCGCGTTCCATCTTGCGGCGCCAGCCCGCTACCCAGCGGAACTCTTCCGTATCCAGGCCACTGGAATCCACATAATAGGCAGGCATGCCGTAAAAACTGTTCTTTTCGGTAGCCCATTCGAGATTAAGCCCGACCAGACCATTGAGGTAACCGATACCGATCAGGGCATTGTCCGCCGCCGCCGAGAGGGGCAGCAACACAAGGAAGGAAAGTAGCCAGCGACGCATGGCAAACTCCAGTTTATTGTTGTTATATCGGGCAAGCCCCGGCAAAGAGCCTGTATTTTTCACAACCCCCCGGCCGATTACAAGCGCCAGGGCGTCACCACCAACCGGCATCAATGCCGGCCGGGGCAGATTCAGCAGGATCAGAGCGGGATTTTATCGATGCTGTCCGCAGTCCCGTCAATGGCGCCGTCGACCTTTTCCAGCGCTTCATCCGCGGCATTACCGGCCACCGGAATAATCGACAGCACGGCCCCGACCACGGACCCGGCCGCTCCGACCAAACGCATGGGGGTCGTCGCCAGCTTGGTAAGGAAACAACCACTGAGAACGGCGGCCAGCAGCCCGATAACAGTCATACGCATTACGGATTTCATACCCTCTCCTTTTTTTACTTATTATTGGCAGCCTGCCGGCACCGGTCGGCCCGGCAGGCTCATGTGATTGATCAATACTCGAACGTCATCCCCAGACGCTTACCCACTTCTTCGTAGGCCTCTACCACACCGCCCAACCCTTGGCGGAAGCGGTCCTTGTCCAGCTTTTCGCGGGTATCCTTGTCCCACAGGCGGCAACCGTCCGGGCTGAATTCATCGCCCAGCAACACTTCACCATTAAACACACCAAATTCCAGCTTGTAATCCACCAGCAGCATGCCACCGTCCAGAAACAGCTGCTTGAGCACATCGTTCACCTGGAAGGTAAGCGCTTTCATCTGCGCCACCTGCTCATCGGTGGCCCAGCCAAAGCTTTGAATATGGTAATCATTGACCATGGGGTCGCCCAAGTCATCATCCTTGAGGAAGAATTCGAATGTGGGCGGGTTCAATTCCAGCCCTTCTTCCACGCCCAGACGACGACAAATGGAGCCTGCGGCGATGTTACGCACCACGCACTCCACCGGGATCATGTCCATCTTCTTGACCAGGGATTCGGTGGCCGACAGGGTTTTCTCGAAGTGGCAGGGAATACCCGCCGCTTTCAGCTTTTCCATGATGGCCGCGTTGAACTGATTGTTCACCGCTCCCTTGCGTGCCAACGCCTCCTTTTTCTTGCCGTCAAAGGCAGAGGTGTCATCACGAAACAGCATGATCAGCTTGTCCGCGTCATCGGTGGTGTACACAGACTTGGCTTTGCCGGCATACAACTCGTCGCGTTTTTCCATGGAAAGGCCTATTACTCAGGTCAGTATTAATGTACTTGCAGCCAGTCAAACCCTTCCGTCTGGCTGGCAACGCCAATTCGTTCACGCCCCTGGGTAATCACCCGTTCGACCGCATCCAGTGCGTGCCGGGACGTGTTGTTCTGTTCGCTCAGGTGCGAGAGCACCAGGTGTTGCAGGCGGTCCACATTGGCCTGGCGCAGCAACGCCGCCGCCTGATCATTGCTCAGATGCCCCAACATACCACCCACGCGCCGTTTCAACGATGATGGATACGGCCCCGACGCCAGCAACTGGGGGTCGTGATTGCATTCCAGTACCAGCGCATCACATTCCCGGTAGGCATCCACCACGTGGGGAGTAATCGCCCCCAGGTCCGTCAGCACCCCCACGGTGCGCTGCTGCCAGGAAAAACGGTACTGGCAAGGTTCGCGGGCATCGTGGGGCACCAGCACCGGCAGGATCTCCATGGCCCCCAGGCTAAACGCCCGGCCGGGGCGAACTTCCTGCCAATCGGCGCCTTTCAGCGTCGCCCGCTTGTCATGCACCGCACTGGCGGTACCAAAGGAGCTATACACTGGACAGCCCACCTTGCGGGCCAGCGCCCCGGCGCTGCGAATATGATCGCCATGCTCATGGGTAACCAGAATCGCACTGAGCTGATCCGCTGCCAGCCCCAGCCTCCCCAGCCGCGCCTCGGTTTCTTTCACCGTGAAACCGCAATCGATCAGGACCAGGGTATCGTCAGCCAGCACCAGCGTGGCATTGCCTTTACTGCCACTGCCCAGTGACGCCAGTTGCATTAATCGAGCTCGTCGTAGATTCGCTCGAGAATGGCCAGCCCCGGGGTTTTCTCCACCAGCGCGGTGCCTTTCTCGTTCAGGACCGCCACCTGAATACCATTGGTGGTATGGCTCAGTTTCAGCTGTGCTTCACGGGCACCCAGTTCATAACGGTTGGGCACCTTGAGATAGAAGATCCCCACTTCGCGATCGCGGTCGCTGACTTTCAAGTCGGTCTGCTTCAGGGCATCTCCCACGTATTCCCACGCCCAGGCATAGCGGGTGGACATCATGATAATCGGGTAGCCGTTGCCATCACGGCCCAGCAGTGCCTTGGCGGACTCCCCTTCCGGCACAGGCTCGTCGTTCTCCTTGTCCGGGGCATTACCCAGCACCACCAGTTGCGGCGGGCGAGGTGGCTGAAAACGGTCTTCATCCTCACGGGGGCCGGTCAACCGCTCGTCCTGACGAGGCACCGCATACAGCGGCTGCTCACCAATAAACACGCCACCTTCCGGCACCTTGATCGGATCGGTCACCGCGGCTTTGCGGTATTCCAGACTGCTATCCGGCAACCAGCTACAACCGGCAACCATCAGGGCGAGCATCAGTGGTACAAGCAGCGCCGCTTTCTTCATTTAACCTCCAGCAGGCCGCACTGGCGCATGGTTTCACGCAACCGCGGCTGGGCAGCTTCTGACAGCGACACCAGCGGCAGCCGGATACCTGCGTCAATCAGCCCCATTTCAAACAGTGCCCATTTTACCGGGATCGGATTCGCTTCAATAAACAGATCACGGTGCAGGGGTTCAAGTTCCGCATTCAGTGCACGGGCTTTATCTGCATCCCCGGCCAGGGCCGCTTCACACATGGCTGCCATTTTCGCCGGAGCCACATTGGCGGTCACCGAAATATCGCCGTGGCCGCCAGCCAGGATAAAATCCAAAGCGGTGGCGTCATCGCCGGAATAAAGCATGAAGTCGTCACCGCAACGCTCACGGATTTCACGGGCACGCTCCAGATTCCCGGTGGCTTCCTTGATGCCGACAATGTTTGGCACCTTGCTCAAGCGTTCCACGGTCTCCGGCAACAGATCACAGGAGGTCCGGCCGGGCACGTTATACAGGATTTGCGGGATATCCACGGCACGGGCTACCGCCAGAAAGTGCTGATACAGGCCTTCCTGGGGGGGCTTGTT
>NZ_LWEZ01000645.1:0-809 GCF_001634945.1 Alcanivorax sp. HI0044 | reverse complement strand
AGGCCTCTGCAGGAGAGGGTGATCAGGCTGTTTAGTGAGAGCCTGGATATGGGCGGCTACCTGTGCCTGGGAACCAAGGAAAGCCTGCGGTTCAGCGGCCAGGAAGACACGTTCGATGTTATCAACAAGCCGTTGCGCATTTTTCGCAAACGGCAGTTTCCACACCACGCATGACTAGAGACAACCGATGATTGAGCAGAAACTGCTATTGGTGGATGATCAGCCGGCCAACCTGGTGTCGCTTGAGGCAGTCCTCGAAGGGGAGGGGCGAACCCTCCTGAAAGCGCACTCCGGGCAGGAGGCGCTGAAAATTCTGCTTAAGGAAGATATTTCCCTGGTGCTGCTGGACGTGCAGATGCCGGGCATGGACGGTTTTGAAGTGGCCGAGCTGATGCGCCAGCGCAAGGACACCCAGACTATCCCCATTATCTTCGTGACGGCGATTAGCAAGGAAAAGAAGTACGTTTTTAAAGGGTATCAGGCCGGGGCCGTGGATTATCTGTTCAAGCCCCTGGATCCGTTGATCCTCAAGAGCAAGGTGGATTTTTTTCTGGGGCTGGACAAGCAGCGCCGTGAACTGCAAGCCAAACTCAAAGAAGCCCAGGCACATCGGGCCGCCTATGAAGCAGGCAAGACCCGGGGTGAGGAGGGCAGCGGCCACTCATCGTGAGCACTTGCAAGGGAGCAGTCAGGGCAATCGTGATGGGCGCGTCTTGGGGTGGGCTGAATGCCTATACGCGCATCCTGTCCGCGCTTCCTGAGGATTTTCCGTTGCCGATCATGTTGGTCCAGCACCAGCATGCCAGTGC
>NZ_LWEZ01000644.1:0-797 GCF_001634945.1 Alcanivorax sp. HI0044 | reverse complement strand
AATCATTTGTGAAACGATACGTGCCAGGTTGCCGCCCTTGCCAAAGTAATAGGCATCGTCGCCGTTCTTGAAACCGGAATGACCCGGCATGAACGGACCATTCAGGTAGTTGGCCGGCATGGCCGCGTTAAACCAGTTGCCCGGGGTCACCGTGACGATGGAGACATCTTCAAAGGCAAAGCTGATGTCGTACTGGCTGGAGAAGTGCTCTGTCGACACTTTTTTGTATTCGCCCCCGGCTTCAAAGCCAAAGAAATCGAACAACCCGCCCAGTTCTGTTTCACCATAGACGGTGCTGTCTGACCATTGTTTGGTGGACGAATCCAGAGAGAAGGTTTTGGCGGAACCGGCGGTAGCGGCTCCACCGAAGTTGTTACCGGTGATCCGGTTAACGTAGTCCCAGGGGGTTTCACTGATCTGAAACGCGGATTGATCCTTCACCGAGTTGCCATCCTGGCCCACAACCGTCACCAGGTTATCGTCATAGCGCTTGGTCGCCTCACTGATCGGGCCTTTCAGCTTCTGCATGTATTCCGTGTAGTTGCTGTTGGCTTCCTTGAGTTGTGCTTTTGCCTGGTTCAACTGCGATGCGGAGGCCAGACCTTCATTGGCCAACCAGTCATCGAATGACTCGGTGCTGCTGGTTTGCTGTTTGAAGTTCTGATAAGCCACATTCACGCTGGACTGGATCTGAAACAGGTTGTGCGAAGCATCCGATATCTTCTGCTGCAACGCCTGGCCGGCTTCACCGCCATCGGCCATAAGGAAGTTCAGAAACATGCGGTACTGGTCACCGA
>NZ_LWEZ01000643.1:0-1371 GCF_001634945.1 Alcanivorax sp. HI0044 | reverse complement strand
AAACGTGGCCAAGATGAGAGTCCGCATAGCGGCTGCGTACTTCCGTGCGGGTGGTGAACAGGGTGTTGTCCTCGTGCACGGTGATAAAGGATTGATCAATGGGTTGGGTAAAGCTGGGCCAGCCGGTGCCAGACTTGTATTTGTCTTTCGACGAAAAAAGCGGTTCGCCACTGATCACATCCACATAAATACCTTCGGCCTTGTTGTCCCAGTAACGGTTCTGGAAGGCGCGCTCGGTGGCATCTTCGCGGGTGACCTTGTAGACCAGTTCCGGCAGGGATTTTTTCAGTTCCTCGTCGCTGGGGCGCTCAAAATTATCCGGCCCCTGCCATGACTGGGTGACCTTTTTTTCAAGCCAGGGCCGGTGGCTCGGGTCGTCCCAGTGCTCTTCCAGGAACTGGTCCCTGCCGGAGCGATAGCGGTAGTACTTGTACTTGATGGAGTGCGTTTTGTAGTAGTTCTGGTGGTAGTCTTCGGCCGGATAGAAGGTATCCAGTTTGGTGACATCGGTAACGATGGGCTTGTCGAAACGGCCGCTTTTTTCCAGGGCAGCCCGTGACGCTTCGGCGATTTTCTTCTCGTCAGCCGTCTGATAAAAAATTTCGCTGCGGTACTGTTTACCACGGTCCACAAATTGCCCGTTGGCATCGGTTGGATCAATGTGTTGCCATAACCAGGTCACCAGATTGGCATAGCTGACTATCTCGGGGTCGTAGATCACCTTGACCGCTTCGGTGTGCCCGGTGTTTCCGGATGCCACCTGCTCATAACTGGGGTTCAACTCGTCACCACCGGCATAACCACTGATGGCATCGCTCACGCCGTCCAGTTGCTCAAAGTCGGACTCGGTACACCAGAAACAGCCACCGGCGAAATAGGCTTCGGCAGCCAGGCTCGGCGCGCTGATCACCAGCAATCCCATTAATGTGATAATTCGCATAATTTTTTACCTCCTGCCTGTTGGATGCAGCCGATCGCGATTTGTTGCAACTGTTATGGCTTACATCACCGGTGTGCGCAAACGGACAGGGCGCACGGCCGGAATCTGTCATGGTGCCAGCCTGACATAAACCGGGGAGGATGCCGTGAAGAGCAGACAAAGGCTGGCCATTATTGGCCTGTGGTTAATGGCCGGGTGGTGCCTGGCGCAGGGCCCGGCACTACAGCTGGCGCAGAGCTATGAGAAAGGGATGGCGCTGCAGGGGTATTGGGTCAGCGAAAAGCTGGACGGGGNGCGGGCCTACTGGAATGGGGAGCAGTTGATCAGCAAAGGCGGGCACGTGATCAAGGCGCCGGCCTGGTTTGTGCGCGGTTATCCGGATACGCCCATGGATGGAGAGCTGTGGATGGGGCGCGGGCGATTTGCACAGG
>NZ_LWEZ01000642.1:0-269 GCF_001634945.1 Alcanivorax sp. HI0044 | reverse complement strand
GGCACCTGGCTGTTCCGGTTGCTGCATTTCACCGCGCTGATGGCCCCGGCCACCCTGGCTGTCTCCCTGGCCGGCGTGTATTGGGCGTACAGCCGGCGATATCGTTAAGTCACCCGATCTTTTTGCCTGGCTGGCGAGCCAACGCATCACCGCTGCCAGGCATAATCCATCTGCCGGGCCGTCTTGTCCGCCAATTCCCGGCCATGCAGTCTTTCCACCAGATGCAGGCTCATATCGATACCGGCGGAAATACCCGCCGACGTGAGACG
>NZ_LWEZ01000641.1:0-1289 GCF_001634945.1 Alcanivorax sp. HI0044 | reverse complement strand
AACCTTGTCACCGGAACCACGTATACATGGGCCCTCACAGGAGAGGGCAGCCTGGAACAACAAGCCGCAGACTACATGAAGGTGTTGATCCGCGGCCTCAGATAGGAAGAGTCGAGATCATGCGCCTTATGGTTATCTTCACCGCGTTGCTTTCCACCACCCTGATTCACGCAGGAACACTGAGTCAGCTGACCGATGCCCCCCACCGCACCCCGCAGGAAAAAGCCCGTGACGAATACCGCCATCCGGTAGCAACCCTGAATTTCTTCGATGTCCAAAAGGACATGACTGTGGTGGAAATATGGCCCGGTGGCGGCTGGTACACGTCGATTCTGGCGCCCTGGCTTTACAAGTCTGGCACTTATTACGCCGCCCACTTCCCTGAAGACAGCGACATCCCTTTCTACCGCCGGTCCGTGACCCAGTTCAAGGCCAAACTGGCAGAACACCCGGAGATCTACGATCACGTCCGCGTCACCGCGCTCAACCCTCCCAGCTACACCGTTATCGCCCCGGCGGGCACAGTAGACCGCGTTCTAACCTTTCGCAACGTGCATAACTGGGCCAAGGCCGGCAAGACCGAAGCCGTGTTTGCCAGCTTTTACCAGGCCCTTAAACCCGGCGGCATTCTCGGCGTGGTTGAGCATCGCGCACCGGAAGTGCGGCCACTGGAAAGGCAGATCGAAACGGGATACATGAGCGAAGGGTATGTGATTGCCCAGGCCGAACAGGCCGGGTTCAAACTGGTAGATCAATCGGAAATTAACGCCAACCCCAAGGATCAGGCCAACCATCCTGCCGGGGTCTGGACTCTCCCCCCCAGCCTGAGGCTCGGCGACAAGGACCGGGACACTTATGAAGCGATCGGGGAGAGCGACCGAATGACACTCAAATTCGTCAAGCCGGAGTAACCCGGCCCGACAGAAACCTCACGACGCCGGGCGCTCCAGCATGCCCGGCGTAACCTCACCCAGCACCAGGGATTCAGCCACCCCCACCGCCACGCGCAAACACTGGTCCAGCCGCTCCTGGGAAAAGCCTCCGTCCTCGAAGATGTACAACGAGTAGTTTTCCAGCATCCAGAGCATGGTCAGAAAAACCAGTGGTTCGTAGTTCTTGCCGGTAAAGCGGTTAATCTGTACCGCAAGCACTTCCGATGCCAGGGTTTGTGCGCGAGTACGGTGTGGCGCAAGGGCTGAATCAGAAGAGCGAGCCTCTTCCATCATCAGCTTGATCACCGGCCCCATACTCACGTGGTAATCGAAATACACCTTGGTAGTGTTGCGGAT
>NZ_LWEZ01000640.1:0-466 GCF_001634945.1 Alcanivorax sp. HI0044 | reverse complement strand
CCGGGGCACGCAAGGTCATCGCCTGTGATCTGGACGAGGATGCGCTCACGGCCACGGCCATGAACGCCCGGGAGAACGGCGTCGAGGTGGTGCTGAGCAATGATCTGGACTCCTCCCTGGCAGAGGCGGACCTGGTGACAGCCGCAGATATTCTCTATGACCGCGATAACCTGCCGTTACTGGCTCGCTTTCAGGCTGCCGGTGCGGTGCTGCTGGCGGATTCCCGGGTGCCGGACCTGAACCCGCCGGGCTACCGGCTGCTGGGGGAGTGGCAGTCCTGTACCTGGCCGGATCTGGGGGAATCGCGGGAGTACAACGGCGTTCGTCTGTTTGCTTCGGAACCGTAGACGCTTGCGCTGGTCAGAAAAAAGTGGGTGACGCCTAATCCCCGGTACCAGCGATTGCGGGTCGGGCATTTCTGGGTGGCATCCGGTACTGGACTTTTAGCCCATCATCCCTTTTATCG
>NZ_LWEZ01000639.1:0-591 GCF_001634945.1 Alcanivorax sp. HI0044 | reverse complement strand
GGCCGGGGCCATCAGCGCGGTGAAATGCAGCAACCGGAACAGCCAGGTGCCGACCACGCCGCCACAGATGAAGCCGCCAATCAGCAATACGAACAGCAGCAGCCGGCGGCCATTGAGGGGGATGCCGCGCAGGCGGTTGCCCAGCATGATGCCCAGGTCGGTGAAAATCCCGGACAGGTGGGTGGTGCGGATGATGGAGCCACTGTAGGTGGTCACCATGGCGTTCTGCAGCCCGCAGGCCATGGAAGCCAGATAGATGCCCAGATCACTGCCCTGTTGTAGAGACAGCATGGCCATGACCAGCAAAGCCGCTTCGATCAGCAATGAGAAACCGTAATGGCGGCCCAGTTTCAGGGCAGTGCTGGTGATGAGTATGCCGCTAAGGGCGGCACCGGCGAGAAAGCTCAGCAGGGTGAGCAGCAGGTGCCGGGCCACGGACAGATCAACATCCGCCAATGCCAGGCCCAGTAGCGAGGAGGTGCCGGTAAGGTGTGATACCGATTGATGGCTGAACCCCAGCAGCCCCACCGCATTGACGCTGCCGGCGAGAAAGGCCAGCAGAAAGGCCCCGACTTCCACCCAGGGTGGTAA
>NZ_LWEZ01000638.1:0-1322 GCF_001634945.1 Alcanivorax sp. HI0044 | reverse complement strand
ACCGCTGGCCCCCACTCTGGAGCGCCGCCTTGGCCATGGCCGGGTATTCGCCCTGTGGATACTCGGCTGCCTGCTCAGTGGCTTTGGCTACCTGTTGCTGGCGAGCCCGGGGCAGATTCCGTTCCACGGTGCCACGGCACCACTGCTGGTCTGGTTCGGCGCTTTCTTTGGCCTGCAACGCAGCACCCTGCAACTGCCCCTCTGGCACCCCAAACACAGGCAGTGGCAACGCTTGCCGGTATCCCCCTACACCTTGCTGCCCCTGCCCGTGGCGGTCATGGCAGCGTTGGCTCTGTTCAGCACCCCGTTGCTCGCCAATCTCAGTGCGGGCATCGCCGCCTTTATCGGCGGCTTGCTGCTGGTCCAGATCATGCGCCCACAACCGGTCGAAGCCGCGCAGCAAGACAATCCCCCCACGGACCCTCAGCAACTTTCCTCACTGACCCGGGGCTGGGACGCCCTGGGACAATTGAACGGCGACGTGGCCAGCACGGCCTTCGCGCAAATTCTTGTCACCGAACCGGATCATTTCGACGCCCTCACCGGGCAATTCACCGCGCAACAATTACTCAGCGATAACGCTGCCTGGACCACCGTCGCCCAGCAACTGTTCGTCCACCCGGCAACAGAAGAAGGCCAGGCCATTCAGGTGGCGCAGTGCTGGCAGCAGTACCGGCAACGCGGCGGCACCGCGCTGCCCGCCGCCATTGGCTGGCCACTCCTGCAAACATTAACGCGGGCAGGTGAGTTTCAGCAGGCAGAAAAGCTGGCGCGGGAACTGGATGATCATGCACTCAAGGCAGACGCCATCGCTCAGCTGCGTGACACCTTGCTTCAGGAAGGACTGGCACACCGGGCAAAGGCGCTGGCGTGATTAACGCCGGGGGCTAATTCTTTACCACTCACCCCCAGGCAGCCCGGCACTCCAAGACTTTCTGGCGCAAGCGGGCATCGCGGCAATGGCTTTCCACAAAACGCAGGTACTGCTCGGCCTTGCCCGCCAGCCCGAACTGCTCGGCCAGCACTTTCGCCAACAACAGGTAGGCTTCCCCAAGATCGGTAAAATCCGGGTGTTTCTGGTGGAGGTCCTTGAGCAAGGCAACCGCCAGTTTGGGATCACGGCTATAAACACCTTCAGCCAATGCCAACCGTAATGCTGGCGCCGCCGGCAACCACTGCCGGTCGCGCAGGCGCTGGCGAGTAACCAGTGCCATGGCATCACCCCAGGCCTGCGCACCAATCAGCCAATCCAGGTAAGGCTCCGCCAGAGCAATCCGTTCTTGCTCTTTACCCAGCACCGCCAGCAACTGGTCGTGATGATG
>NZ_LWEZ01000637.1:0-3098 GCF_001634945.1 Alcanivorax sp. HI0044 | reverse complement strand
GAGGCTTTTACTGTGAACTTCAAGATGAAAACAACACTGGCAGGTGCCGCGGCAGCGCTGGCTCTGGCTAGCGTACCGACCACCGCCATGGCGCGTGACACTATCTCTATCGTGGGTTCTTCCACGGTCTACCCGTTCGCCACCGTTGTGGCTGAGCGTTTTGGCCGTACCGGCAACGCCACCCCGAAAATCGAATCTACCGGTTCTGGCGGCGGCATGAAGCTGTTCTGTCAGGGCGTGGGCACCCAGCACCCGGACATCACCAACGCATCGCGTCGCATGAAGAAGTCCGAGTTCGAGCTGTGCCAGAGCAACGGTGTGAAAGACATCACCGAAGTGAAGGTCGGTTATGACGGTATCGTGATTGCCAATTCCGTGAAGGGTAAGCACATCGACCTGTCCCTGCGTGACGTCTTCCTGGCCTTGGCCAAGGATGTACCGAATCCGGATGGCAGCGAAGAGCTGGTCGCCAACCCCTACAAGACCTGGAAAGAAGTGAACCCGGCCCTGCCCAACGTGAAAATCGAGGTGTTGGGTCCGCCGCCGACTTCCGGTACCCGTGATGCGTTCAACGAGCTGGCCATCGAAGGCGGCTGTAAGACGTTCCCCTGGCTGAAAGCCATCAAGGGTGAAGACAAGTCCAAGTACAAGGCCATCTGCCGCAGCGTCCGTGAAGACGGCGCCTACGTGGAAGCGGGCGAAAACGATAACCTGATCGTGCAGAAGCTGGAAAAGAACCCGGATGCATTCGGTGTGTTCGGTTACTCCTTCCTGGATCAGAACCGCGGTGTGGTACAAGCTGCCAACGTTGGCGGTGTTGAGCCCACTTTCGAAGCGATCGGTTCCGGCGACTACCCGGTGTCCCGCTCCCTGTACTTCTACGTGAAGAAAGCTCACGTGGGTGTGGTACCGGGTATCGAAGGTTACGTGAAAGAGTTCACCAGCGAGAAAGCCTGGGGTGATCAGGGCTACCTGGCTGAGAAGGGCCTGATCCCGCTGGGTGATGACCTGCGCAAGTCCATGGCCAAGCAGGCCCGCGGCCTGAAGTCCATGACGGGCAACGAGCTGTAAGAAAGGAAATAAAAAAAAGCATGGATGCTTTTGGCCCGGTGGTATTTGCCACCGGGCTTTTTCGCCCCTGACAAGGCGTGTTTGTTCCACCAAGATTGCTGCGGTGATCTTGTTTGAGCAAATCCGATCGGAGTGATACATGCAAACCGGAAACCTGCTGTTGCTGTTGGTAGTGATGGTGGCCGGCGCTTACTACCTGGGGCTTCGCCGCTCCTTTGCGCTGGCCCGCCCGCTGGGCGGCATTCGCCACCTGCACTCGTTGCCGTTCTATTTCGCCATGCGTTCGGCCATGTGGTGTGCACTGCCAGCATTGGTGGTGCTGGGGCTGTGGCTGGCATTTGATGACAGCATCATTCGTCAGCAGGTGCTGGCCAGTTTGCCGGCGGAACTGCAGCCGACGGATGCGTCCAGTTATAACCTGACGCTCAGCAAAATCCAGAACGTTGCCAGTGGTGCGCTGCCTGTCAATTTCGTGGAGCCGCCCATCGCGGCAGCGGCGGAACATCTGCAGTCATTACGCCAGACCAGCGCCATGGCGCTGACGGTGGTAGTCATTGTGTTGTGCATGTTCGGCGGTGCCTGGGCCTGGCTGAAAGTGTCACCACAACTGCGTGCCCGCCAGCAGGTAGAGCGTGTGCTGCAGACGCTGTTCATGCTCTGCGCCACGGTGGCCATTCTTACCACCGTGGGCATCGTCATGTCGGTGCTGTTCGAATCCATCCGCTTCTTCGGCAAGGTGCCGGTGACGGACTTCCTGTTCGGGTTGCAGTGGAGCCCGCAGACTGCCCTGCGCGCTGACCAGGTGGCATCCGGAGGCGCTTTTGGTGCGGTGCCGTTGTTCATGGGCACCATGCTGATCTCGGCCATTGCCCTGTTGGTGGCAGTGCCGGTGGGCCTGATGTCAGCTATCTACCTGGCAGAGTACGCAAGCAAGCGGGTGCGCACGGTGGCCAAGCCGGCACTGGAAGTGCTGGCCGGGGTTCCCACGGTGGTCTACGGCTTCTTTGCCGCCCTGACGGTGGCGCCTTTTATTCGCGGTATGGGTGAATCCGTTGGCCTGGATGTGGCCTCGGAGTCGGCTCTGGCGGCGGGCCTGGTAATGGGCATCATGATTATTCCGTTTGTGTCATCCCTGGCAGATGACGTGATTACGGCGGTGCCCCAGGCCATGCGTGACGGTTCATTGGGGCTGGGCGCCACCAAGAGTGAAACCATCAAGAAAGTGATTTTCCCGGCGGCGCTGCCGGGGATCATGGGGGGCATTTTGCTGGCGGCCTCCCGTGCCATTGGTGAAACCATGATTGTGGTGATGGCCGCCGGCCTGGCCGCCAATTTGACCGCCAACCCGCTGGAAGCGGTCACCACCATCACCGTACAGATTGTGACTCTGCTGACCGGCGACCAGGAATTCGACAGCGCCAAGACCCTGGCGGCCTTCGCCCTGGGCCTGATGTTGTTCATCACTACCCTGGTCATGAATATCTTCGCGCTGCATATCGTGAAGAAATACCGCGAGCAGTACGACTAGCGTCGGGAGAAAAATGATGAGCCAAACCACAGAAAAAGTTCGCAAGACCCTGGCCCGACGCTACCGGGCAGAGAAACGCTTCAAGGCCTTTGGTCTTGGTGCGATTGGCATCGGTTTGATGGCGTTGGTGCTGCTGTTCACCGATATTATCGGCAAGGGTCACAGTGCTTTCGTGGAGTATGAAATCCAGCTGCCGGTGACCTTTGATGCCGAAGTGATGGATGTCAGTGACCCCCGTGATGAAGAGCAGCTCAACTATGGTAATTACCAGGGGGTGATTCGTGACGCCCTGGCAGACCGCTTTCCCGGCGTGGAGTCCCGCCTGGACACCCGTGCCCTCAATCAGTTGGTGAGCACCGGTGCCGGTTATGCCCTGCGTGACATGCTGCGCGAGGATCCTTCCCTGCTGGGTGAGACCCGTACTCTCTGGTTGCTGGCCGATGACGATGTGGACCTGTTTCTCAAGGGGAATGAAAAGCAGCGCGAAGACAGCCGCCTG
>NZ_LWEZ01000636.1:0-3570 GCF_001634945.1 Alcanivorax sp. HI0044 | reverse complement strand
CCTGACAAACAGTAAAGTCTGCCGGACGCCAGACGCCAAACACCGGATCCACGTTGAAACGCCTGTTTTGATGTTTGTCTGGCCTCAGGCTTTTGGCGTCCGGCGTTTAATCAGGAACTGATCAATGAAACTGCAATACCGGGTACTCGACGCCCGCCTTGGCGACAGCATTCCTCTGCCTCATTACGCCACCGACGGCTCCGCCGGGCTGGACCTGCGCGCCATGGTCAAGGAACCGATGACACTGCAACCCGGGGATACCGAGCTGCTGCCCACCGGCATGTCCATTTTCATTGACGATCCGGGCTACGCCGGCATGATCCTGCCGCGCTCCGGTCTGGGCCATAAGCACGGCATCGTGCTGGGCAATCTGGTGGGGCTGATCGACTCCGACTACCAGGGCGAGCTGATGGTGTCCTGCTGGAACCGGGGGCAACAGCCCTTCACCCTGGAGCCCGGTGAGCGCATCGCCCAACTGGTGATCGTGCCGGTCATGCAGGTAGAGCTGGAGCAGGTGGAAAGCTTCAGCGCCAGCGAACGGGGCGAAGGCGGTTTCGGTCACAGCGGGCGGCACTGAGGCCCGACACAGAAAAACACCAGACAAACAACAACAACCACAGCAGCACAAGCACGCACCACAGCGCGCACCACGACCCAACCACAATAATACCGTGGCAGCGCCGGGCAAGCGGAGGGGATATGGGGAACAAGAACGACAACAAGCAAGGCAAGTCCACCAGCGCCATGAAGCAGCTACTGCCTCTGGTTGCCGCCGGCATCGTGGCCGTGGTCGCCGCCACCGGCTGCCTCTACGCCTACCAAGCCAGCCAGTTGCAGCCCGAGCAACAGAACGCCCAGGCCCGGCTGCTGGCCCAATCACTGGCCAGCCAGGCGAACAACACCATCCAGGCCTCCCGCCAGCAGCTGGAGATCCTCAGCGACCGCAACGATGTGAACAAGGCGCTCTCCGACGGCAACCTGTCCAGCTTTAACGTACACCAGAACCAGTGGCTTCCCGATGCCACCGTGCAGCTTGTTCCCCGTCGCGGCGCAGACACCGCCCAGTTCAGCTACACCGCCCAGGAACTGCTCAAGAACGTCCGCCTGGGGCAAGAACCCGGCCCGGTGATCATTGCCGGCAAAACACCTCAGCTGGTCATGGCCCGCGCCACCAAAAACCAGACCGGCACCCTGCTGCTCACCCAGTCTCTGGCCCCACTGGCCGCCACCCTGCGCACCGCCATGCCGGAAGGCAGCGCACTCAGCATAACCTACGGCGGCAGCCCCCTGTTCGATAACAAACAACAGGCCAGTGGCGGCACCGCCCAGGTCAGCCAGGGCCCGGTTCAGGTTACCCTGACCCTGCGCGCCCCCGACGACAACAGCCTGATCGTCGCCACCCTGGGCATCGCCCTGGGTGTAGTCGTCATCCTGCTGTGCACCCTGCTGGTGAACCGGCTGCTGACCCGGGCCCTGCGCCAGGACGCCGCCGAACTGATTCGCTACAGCGATGAGCTCACGCGCCAACCCGGCGTCACTGCCCGCGACCATTTTCATTTTCCGCTCTTCACCAGTGTCAACGAGGCCTCCGCCCGCCTGGCCAAAAAACTGCGCGACCGCGCCGGCCCCGCACGCCCCCAGGCCACCGCCAAACCCGATGCCCTGATAGTGGAAGAAAGCGACGACGACAGCATTCTGCTGATGGATGACGACAACGGCGGCGAGTCCCTGCCGGACAGTATTTTCCGCGCCTACGATATCCGTGGCGTGGCCGGCGACACCCTCACCGCCCAGGGCGTTTACCTGCTGGGCCGCGCCATTGGCACCGAAGCCGGCGAACAGGGCCAACAAACCGTGCTGGTGGCCCGCGATGGCCGCCTGTCCAGCCCGGAGTTAAGCCGCTCACTGATCAAGGGCCTGCTGGAATCCGGCCGCGACGTGGTCAACTTAGGGCTGGTGCCCACCCCGGTGCTCTACTACGCCACCGAAGTACTGGAAACCCAAACCGGCATCATGCTCACCGGCAGCCACAATCCATCGCAACATAACGGCCTGAAAATCGTCATGAACGGCGAAACCCTGCACGGCGATCGCATTCAGGCCTTCAAGCAACGCATCCAGAACAAGGCCTTCAGCGAAGGCAGCGGCCACGAAGAAGAGCGTGATATCAGCGACCGCTACCTGAACGATATCGCCAACGACATCGTGCTGGCCCGGCCCCTGAAAATTGCCATCGACTGCGGCAACGGCGTCACCGGCGAACTGGCCCCGCGGCTGTTCACCCAACTGGGCTGCGACGTGACGCCGCTGTACACCGAGATCGACGGTAACTTCCCCAACCACGCCCCGGACACCGGCAACCCGGACAACCTGGCCGACCTGATCCGTATCGTCCAGCAGGAAGAGCTGGACCTGGGCCTGGCGTTCGACGGCGACGGCGACCGCGTGGCCGTGGTCACCAACAGCGGCGAAATCATCTGGCCGGACCGCCTGCTCATGCTGTTCGCCAAGGACCTGCTCGGCCGCAGCCCCGGCGCCGACATCCTGTTCGACGTGAAATGCAGCCGCGCCCTGCCCGCCGTTATCCGCAAGAACGGCGGCCGCCCCTTGATGTACAAAACCGGGCACTCGCTGATCAAGGCCAAAATGAAGGAAAGCGGCGCCGCCCTGGCCGGTGAAATCAGCGGGCATATCTTCTTCGCCGACCGCTGGTTCGGCTGTGACGACGGCGCCTATGCCGGCGCCCGGCTACTGGAAATTCTCTCCCTGCAGGACGACACCGCCGGCCAGGTGTTCGACCAGTTTAAGACCGGCATCACCACCCCGGCGCTCTATATTGATGCCAGCGATGACAACAAGTTTGCGCTGATCGACGCCCTTATGGCCCGCGCCGAGCAGTTCGCCGGTGGCCGCCCCACCACCATCGACGGACTCCGCGTGGACTTCCCCGATGGCTGGGGGCTGGTGCGCGCCTCGAACACCACACCCTCACTGGTGGCACGCTTCGAAGGCCGCGACGAAGAGGCACTGGAACGGGTCAAAGGCCAGTTCCGCAAACACCTGCAAGCTGTGGATGAGAGCCTGACACTGCCGTTTTGATCAAGTTAGCCGCACGCAAAACGTAACAAGCGGCACGCCAGCGCGTATAATCGCCAGCATTCGTAAGGCGGAAATGGCCACAATGCCATCTCCGCCACACAGCTCGGCCCGCAGCAGAGTGCGCCGATGCAACCTGACCGCTACGATTTGGCGTGCTTGCGTGTACTGCATCGCGTGCAGGCCCCTATTCAAGGAGAAGACTCCATGGACACCAACAGTGCCCACGACACCGCCCGGATTCTGATTGAGGCGCTGCCCTACATTCAGCGTTTTTCCGGCACCACCGTGGTGATCAAATACGGCGGTAACGCCATGGAGAACGAGGAGCTGAAGAACAGCTTCGCCCGTGACGTGGTGATGATGAAACAAATCGGCATCCACCCGGTGATCGTGCACGGCGGCGGCCCCCAGATCGGCGATCTGCTGGAACGTCTGGGCAAGGAATCGAAATTTGTTCAGGGCATGCGTGTC
>NZ_LWEZ01000635.1:0-25060 GCF_001634945.1 Alcanivorax sp. HI0044 | reverse complement strand
TCACGTGAGAGACTCAGGCACCAAAACCGGCAAGCGAAAACTGACCAAGAAAGGGGACTCAGAAGCTCGCAGGCTGCTTTACTGCGCGGCCATGGCCGCTCGCCGGAGCAAGCGTTGGGCAGGGGTCTATCAGGCTTATCTGGATCGAGGGCTGGCAACTACCCAAGCGTTAGTCATCCTGGCGCGCAAACTGGTTCGTATCGCCTTCGCGCTTATGAAAAATGGCACCGACTATCAGCCGGCCCCTGCCTCATGAAGACTGGGGTGGACAACATAGAATCTCCTACAACTGAGGTTTATAGCTTCTGAAAAGTTGGTACACCCCTTGCTGAGGTTGTTCTCACAAGGAGAGTGTTATGAACAATCACAAGCCGATCGCCATTATTCAAGCCGGTCATACCTACCCGCAGATCCGTGAGCATTACGGCGATTTCGATGACTGGATTGCCCAGGGACTGGGCCTGTCATTGCCGGTCATAAAGGTGGATGCCACCGATGCGCGCCCGCTGCCTGCTCCGACATCGTTGGCGGGGGTGGTGATTACCGGCTCCCATGCCATGGTGACCGAAGCGCAGCCGTGGATGCGGCAGCTGGCCCACTGGCTGTTTGCCACGCTACACAGCACCCCGCAGTTACCCGTGCTGGGGCTGTGTTTCGGCCACCAGTTGCTGGCCCAGGCTCTGGGCGGTGAGGTTGCGGATAATCCGCTGGGGATGGCGGTGGGCACGGTGCCGTTACGGCTTACGCCAGCGGGGCAGCAGGATCCGTTGTTAGGCGCCATGGTGGGTCATCCGTGGGCGCAAGTGGTGCATAAGCAGTCAGTACTTACTTCGCCGCCAGGCTGCACGGTGCTGGCCAGTAACGTGCATGATGTCTGCCAGGCCTTCCGTTATGGGGAGCGGGTGTGGGGGGTGCAGTTTCACCCGGAATTCAGTGCTGATGTGATGCGCGCCTACCTGCAGGCCCTGAGTGGCGACAGCCTGAGCCAGCAGCAGGTCGATACGCATCTGCAGGAAGTGCGTGAATGCCACGATGCCAGCGCTATCCTCGCGCGCTTCGCCCAGCTCACCCTGGCGCAGGTGGCGTAGCGGTAACTAAGGAACCTCTGAAAAACTCCTTGCATGCTCAGCGTGGCCTGAAGCGTGCAGCTGTTGCGTCTTGTCTTGATGGTCAGGGTGGTTCCCTTTCCGAGAGGCAAGGCGCAGCAGGTGTGCGCTTCAGGCCGCGCCCTTCGGGTCATCCAGTCTGGCCCGCACTCGTTGTTGCGCTTTTTCGATGGATGGACATATCTCGATCCCAGTTAGGGGACACCTTCAAAAGCGCGCCCTCTGTGCCCCGAATGGGGTATAGATTGCGAACCAGACTGAAAGACTGAGTACGCAAGGAGTTTTTCAGAGGTTCCCTAAGGTACGAGTCACGAGGAGCGAGAAGCGAAAACCTGACTGTCCCGGCTTTCGGGTTTTGACTTTCGAAGCTCGCTGCTCGTAACTCGATACTGTCGTGATCGCGCTGCCAGCGACGCTCTTGCGGATCGACGAGCTACTGGTTCGAGTTTCCAAACACCGCGCCGATCAGCGCACTCCCCTGCTGCATGGGGTTCTGGCGAATCCGGGTTTCCTGTTGGCCAATGCGGGTATAGAGCTGGTCCATGCTGTTGTCGATGACGTAACTTTCCAGGTCCAGATTGGGCTTGTTAGTAAGCGGTAACTTATCGTAGGCGCCAAGCAATGTCTGATACTGGTCGTAGAAACCGGTCTTGCGCAGGTTCTCTTCCACAATCGGCTGGAAGCGCTGGCGCAGGCTGTTCTCGGTCTCCCCGCGGAAATACTGGGTCGCCGCCGTATCGCCCCCCTGAATGATCCCCAGGGCATCATCCACACTCATGGCATTGATGGCGTTCTTGAAGACCGGTGCACCGGAGGCCACCGCCTTTTCTGCGCCGCGATTCATGGCCGTTTCCAACTGATCCACGTAGCTGCCAAGGCCAAATTGACGCAACGTATCGGTCACCGGATCCGCGGCCTTGGGCAGCTTCAGGTTCATGGCCCCTTCCTGGGACAGCTGGGCGGCGGCCACATCCGTCCCCTTGATCAGGGCTTCCTTAATGCCGGCGGCCAGTTTCTCATCGGTGTTGTAACCGGCATTCTTGGCCATCTGGTTACCCATGTTGATCCAGGGCATGGCCGATTCCATGTGCTGACAGCCGGCCAGCGCCAGGCCCAGAGCAAGAGGAAGTAGTTTCTTCACGGTGTTCTCCTTGTTGTTGTCGGGCATGCTACTGCATGGGCGGGGGCGGCTAAACACTTCATTGAGTGGAAAGTTTAAAGTTCAAAGTTGAAACGCGGACAAGGCCTTATCGTCGATAAAACGATTTTCACCGCGATCAGGGTATCAGCGGTTGCGCGGGCACGGGCTTTCAGGGCCCAATAACCTGACTCGCGCTTTTCAACGTTAAACTTTCAACTCGCTCCTGCTTTTATGACCGACGACGATTACCGCGAACAACATAAGCAACGCCTTGCCTACATGCCCTGGCTGTACGGGCGATTGAAGCCAAAGCTCCGGGCCTGGGCAGAACCCTGGCAACAGGGGATCCAGCAACGGTTGATGGCGTTGGAGACGGTGCACCTGGGTGAAAATTGCTTTGTGGCGCCCCAGGCCGCTCTGTTCGCCGAGCCGGGTCGCGATATTATCGTGGGAGATGGCTGCCAGATCGCTGCTGATTGCGTCATTCACGGCCCTGTTCGGCTGGGTCAGCGGGTCAGCCTTAACCACCATGTGAGCCTGGAAGGGGGCGCGGCGGGTATCGACATTGGTGATGACACACGCATTGCCGCATATTGCACCCTCTTTGCTTTCAATCATGGCATGGATGCGGACCGGCTGGTGCGCGAGCAGCCTGTGACTTCCCGGGGGATCCGTATTGGCTGTGACGTCTGGATCGGTGCCCGTGCGGGTATCGTGGATGGCGTCACCCTGGGGGATCATGCCGTAGTGGGCATGGGCGCGGTGGTCACCCGTGACGTGCCGCCCTGGACCATCGTTGCCGGCAACCCCGCCCGTCCCATTGGCCGTCGTCCGGGTGCCCCGCCGCTGTCGGCCTCCTCCTGAACGCAGACTGTCATGGCTGGCAACAGTCTCACTATTGAACGGCGTTTAGATGTTGTGGTTAACTGTCCGCTGCGCTGACGCAACGGGATCACGCTCAAACCGGAAAACAGGCTCGTTACCTTTTACGTAACTGGCTCCAGAACAACAGGTAACTATTGCAGGGCATACCCATGGCACGCCGAAACCAACACAGCCGCGAAGAATTACAGGCCCTGGCCATCGACGCTGTGCGCGAGCTGGTGGCGGAACAGGGGTTGGGAAAACTGAGTGTGCGCAAGGTGGCGGAAAAAATCCGTTATACGCCCGGTATGCTCTATCACGTTTTCGCCAATCTCGATGACCTTATTCTGCATGCCAACGCGGCGACCCTGGATACCCTGTTGGGCGACATGCAGGCGTCATCCAACCTGCCCCCGCCCCGGGCGCTGCATCAGATGGCCAGCGCCTACCTGTCATTGGCACGCACGCAAACCGCACTGTGGCAGATGGTGTTTATGCATCGCATGCAGAATGCGGCGCCGGTGCCCGCCTGGTACCAGCAACGCACGGCGCAGTTGTTTGAGCGGGTGGAACAGCAAATGGCCCGGTTGGCAGATGGACAGTCTGCCGCTGCGATCCATCTGGCAGCCCGTACCCTGTGGAGCAGTGTCCATGGCATTGCGGTATTGGCGGCAGAAAACAAACTGGAAGTGGCCGGCGATGTGGATGAGCAGGCCATGCTGGATTCGTTGCTGGAACATTATTTAAATAGTTGGGCGAGGGAGAGTTGAAAGTTCAAAGTTGAAACGCTAACGATGTTCTACATGACGGCAAATATGCTGCCCGCGTTCATGGGGAATGGCGCGGGCTGCGCTTTCCAGAAGCTGACCATCAGGATCGCGATTCGACTTTGAACTTTGAACTCAAACCCGAACAAAAACCAAAGGCGAAAAAATGCAGAAAGGGTTGTTTTCATTACTGGCGTCGCGGCGCTTCGGGCCGTTTTTCTTTACCCAGTTTTTGGGGGCCTTCAACGACAATGTGTTTCGGCAGGCACTGATTCTGTTGATTGCCTCCGGTGTGGTCAGCACAGTCAGTGTGAACACGTTGAACAATGTGGCATTGGCTTTGTTCATTCTTCCCTTCTTTCTTTTTTCGGCGTTGGCGGGGCAGGTTGCGGACAAGTACGACAAGGCCACCCTGGTGCGCAAGATCAAAATGGTGGAAGTGTTCATCATGTCTGCCGCCGCAGTGGGCTTCTTTTTTGATGGTGTCTATTTCCTGTTGGCCGTGTTGTTCTGCATGGGCCTGCAATCCACCTTTTTCGGGCCGATCAAATATTCGATCATCCCCCAGCATCTGACCGACAAGGAGCTGGTATCCGGTAATGCGTTGGTAGAAATGGGGACTTTTCTGGCGATTCTGCTGGGCTCCATATCTGGTGTGCTGCTGAAAATGGATGGCGTGGGCGACGGGGTCGTTGCCATGACGGTGGTGGGGCTGGCGTTGCTGGGTTATCTGGCAGCGAGGGGGATTCCCGCCGCCCCGGCTGCGGATGCATCCATCAAGATCAACTGGAACCTGTGGAAAGAAACCTGGCATATCGTCGGTTATGCGCGGGAAGTGAAATCCGTGTGGATGTGCGTGCTGGCGATTTCCTGGTTCTGGTTTATGGGGGCGGCCTATACCACCCAGCTGAAAGTCTATGTGGATGATTACCTGTTTGGCACCGATGGGTTGTACGCGCTGTTGCTGGGCACCTTTTCCATAGGCATCGGGCTGGGTTCCTTCCTGTGTGAAAAACTGTCAGGCAAACGGGTTGAGCTGGGGCTGGTGCCGCTGGGCTCCATTGGCTTGAGCCTGTTCGGCATCGATCTGTTTTTCTCCTACGCCGGGCTGGCCGGTGTGGCCCAGGCAACCACGAACAGCATTGGTGTTGTCAGCTTCCTGCAGCAGCCAGGTGGGTACCGGGTCTTGCTGGATCTGCTGGGCATTGGTGTGTTTGGTGGTTTCTATATTGTGCCGCTGTTTGCGTTCATTCAACACCGTGCCAACCCCAAGCATCTGTCGCGGATCATCGCTGCCAACAATATTCTCAATGCCCTGTTGATGGTGCTGTCAGCGGTGGCCGGCATTGTGCTGATCGGTCTGCTGGAAATGACGGTCCCGCAGTTCTTCCTGGCGCTGGCGCTGACCAATATTCTGGTGGCGGCGTATATCTACACCGTGGTGCCGGAATTCCTGATTCGCCTGCTGGTGTGGATGCTTACCCACACCATGTACCGCGTGAAGCATGAGGGAATGGAGAACATCCCGGATGAAGGCCCCTGCATGCTTGTCTGTAATCATGTGAGCTACGTGGACGCCCTGCTGTTGGCCGGTGCCATTCGTCGCCCGGTTCGCTTTGTCATGTTCAAGCCGATTTATGACATGCCGTTGCTGAATTATATTTTCCGCACCGGCAAGACCATCCCGATTGATTCGAAAAGCCGTAATCCGGCCATTTACGAACAAGCCTTTGTGCGTATTCGTGAAGAGCTGGCCGCCGGGGAAGTGGTATGTATCTTCCCTGAGGGCAAGCTCACCGGTGACGGTGAGATCGATGAATTTCGCGCGGGCATTGAGAAAATTGTCAGTGACAGCCCGGTGCCGGTTATTCCCATGGCCCTGTCCGGATTGTGGGGCAGCGTGTTCAGCCATAAGGGTGGCAAGGCACTGACCCGCCTGCCCCGGCGTTTCTGGTCGCGAATCAAACTGGCTGTTGGTACGGGGGTGCCGCCCCAGTCCGTGCAAGCCGGCGATCTGCGCACGCGGGTGCTGGCGTTGCGCGAACGCCCCTGAGGGCTGCATGGTTGCCGAAAGCATACGCACAGTAACTTGCAGTCGCGCGAAAAGACCGGACACTCAATAATAAAGGGCAGGCTGTTTCCTTTGCCGGTATGAAAGGAAGGCCGGGAAAGCCCACAACGACAATAACAACAGGGAACGAATGTGTCTGACTCCCCATTGTCGCCCGCATCGCTACGGGCGCGGATCCAGCAGCTGTTGCTGCAATTGCCGCCGGTACAGCGTGCAGATGCCCGTTATCACGAGGTGGAGCAGGAGCTGCTGCACGGGTTGAAGCACCGCCTTGAAGCCCTCCATGAACCCGGCGAAATGGACGGTTCGCCGGACAGTCTGCACCAGCTGCTGGATGTGTCCATGGAGCAGAGTGTGCCGCAGGCCCAGGCCATGCTGGTGCAACACCAGTTGGCAAACCTGACGGCGGATGAAGCCCGCCTGCTGGCAGCGTTATCTGACGGCAGCGCTTTTCCCCTGCTGACCGTACAGAGCGGTGGGCGTTTCTCCCGCGGCGAGGTGCTGTACCGCCACTCCAATGTGGGCCGTGCGGCGGGTATCCAATGCAATGATTTTATTGCCCTGTACCTGAGCCGGCTGTTTGCCCAGGGACTGGTGATCGCCAGCAGTTTTACCGAAGCACTGCGGACCGATTATGAACTGTGTGAAGGCGATAGCGGTTTTCGTACGGCGAAAACCGAGCTGCAAACCCACCTGCCTAAACTATCCACGCGCCGGGAAACCCTGCGGATCAGTCCGCTGGGCCGTCAATTGTGGGCGTTAATGACCACCCCTACGGACGTTGAGGAGTAGCCCGTGATTACCGATTTGAATTTGATACTGGCTGACCTGCAAGCCAACTGGATTCTCTACCTGTCCATGCCGTTTGTGGCAGCGGCCATTGGTTATGGCACCAAGGTGGTGGCCATCAAGATGATGTTCAAACCACTGACATTCGTCGGCTGGCGCCCTTTCTTCGGGTGGCAGGGCATCGTACCGAGCAAGGCGGCCACCATGGCCAGCATCGCCTGCGATTTGATGATGGAACGGTTGCTGAAACCGGAGGATGTGTTCAACAAGCTGGACCCCCACCGGGTAGCGGAGGAAATTCGTGATCCGCTGATTCAGTCGGTGGAAGACATCACCCGGGAAGTGGCGGCGGAATACCAGCCGGGCCTGTGGGAAGCGGCACCGGAATCGGTGAAGCGGCTGATTATCCAGCGGATCCAGAACGAAGCGCCGCACATGGTCGAGCAGATCATGGAGGACATCAAAAGCAATATTACCCGGGTGTTTGACCTTAAGGATCTGGTAATCAACGCGTTGGTGCGCGACAAGGAATTGCTCAACCGGGTGTTTCTGGAAGCCGGCCATGTGGAATTCAAGTTCATCCGTAATTCCGGCATCTATTTCGGTTTTGCCATCGGCATCGTGCAGGCGGTGGTGTGGGCTTTTACCCACAACATCTGGGTGATTCCCCTGTTCGGGCTCTTCACCGGCTGGTTCACCGACTGGCTGGCGCTGAAAATGATCTTCAACCCGAAACAACCGGTGCGTTACCTGGGGTTGTTCGAATGGCAGGGCCTGTTCCTGAAACGGCGCAAACAGGTTGCTGCTCGTTACGGTGAGCTGGTTGCCAGTGAAATTGTTACCCCTGCAGCGGTGATCGAAGCCATTCTTAAAGGCCCCATGTCCGATCGTCTGTTTGGATTGGTCCAAAAGCAGGTGCAACGGACCCTGGATGAGCAATCCGGCCTGGCGAAGCCACTGGTGGTATTTGCTGTGGGCAGCACCAAATACCAGGAAATGAAACGGTCGGTATCGGAAAAGGTAATGCAGCACCTGCCGGAAACCCTCAGCCATATGGAAGCGTATGCAGAAGAAGCCATGGACCTGAAAAATCTGATGGTGGAAAAAATGCAGGAGCTTACCGAGGAAGAATTCGAAGGCTTGCTCCGTCCGGCTTTCCAGCAAGATGAATGGATCCTGATTACCGTGGGGGCGCTGTTGGGCTTTTTGGTCGGCGAACTCCAGGTTCATGTGATGATCCATTTTGCCGTCCCCGTTGGCTGACCGGTAGCACGCAGGCCGGCTTGGCTGGCCTGCGATTGTGTTTTCAGAACTGCGATTCCCTTGCATATTTTCTGCACATTTTCTTGTCATTCTTGGTGAGCAATAATCAGCAAAGCCGCCAGGCAGCCCCGCTCCACCTAACAGGAGAATGTCATGTCGAAGGACGATACCCCGGCCCGCTACGGTAGCATCAGCCGGTTTCTGCACTGGAGCATGGCATTACTATTAGCCTGGCAGTTTCTCTCAGCGTTGGCGCATTATGGTTTCGAGGACACCGCCTTCGAATCGTTTTTCTGGCCAACCCACAAACCGTTAGGGTTGATCTTGATCGTGCTGGCGCTGATCCGGTTGGGGTGGGCGATGGTGAATCTTAGTCGGCGCCCGCCTTCCATCAACCTGGCGGCGAAATTGGGGCATGTCGGCCTGTATGGATTATTGCTGTTGATTCCCGCCCTTGCCCTGCTGCGTCAATACGGCTCAGGCCGTGCATTTGAGCCGTTCGGGCTACCACTGATGTCGGGTTTCGACGGCGACAAGATCGCCTGGATGGTGGAACCGGGTAACCTGCTCCACGGTGTGCTGGGTTGGGTGCTGCTGGCCATGATCGTTGGCCATATCGGTATGGCCCTGCTGCACCGCAAGCAAACCGGGCAGGTAAACGTGCTGCCGCGCATGTGGGGCAAAGACTGAATCGGTACCCTGTGCCGATTCCAAATGTAAGACATTGACCACTATCGTTATGGAAATCGCGCCGTAAAATATGCCCTTCTAAAAATGAGACTGGGGCATCATGATTACGGAAAAATTGAAGGGGGCAATGCCGCTGGGGCGCGTTGCGGTTGGGGTTATCAGCATTCTGGCGCTGCTTATTGTTGCCAACAAATCCATTTTCTATGCGGAACCGGGCTACGTGTATCACGTGCGCACCATCACCGGTCAGGAAAAGGTGGTGTCGGATGTGGGCTATCAGTTCTTCCTTTTTGGTCGCTGGAATTCCTGGAAGCGCGCACTGACCGTGCAAGCCGTGCGCGGTGGCAGTGAAACCCTGGATTATGTGGAGGTGGAGAACTCGGAAACCTCCGCAGCCTTGCCGCCGCAGAACATCATGTTCCTGGATCAGGTGGACGCCAACGCCCAGGCCACGGTGCGCTTTACCATTCCCACCGACCCGGACAGTTTCCTGCATTTGGCCCATGAATACCGGACACCGGAAAACCTGTTGCGCACGGCGTTGATCCCCGCGTTCAAGGAAACCCTGCAAGCCAATGCGTCATTGATGAGCGCCGAGGAGTATTACTCCGGCGGGCGTACCGAATTCAATACCGAGTTTGAAAACCAGATGATCAATGGCATCTACATTGTGCGTCGTGAAGAAATCAGCCAGAAGCGCGTGGGTGAGATCAAAGGCAGTGCCAATGTGGCCATGGGCACCGAGCAACAAGACTACGGCGACGATGCCAAGGTGATATTTGTGGTACGCAAGATGCTTGACGATACCGGCGTGCCCCGGCGGAAGTCCCAGCGTTTTATTGATTACGGTGTCACCGTAGTAGAAGCCCGGGTGACCCAGATGGATCCCAACCAGCGCTTCGTGGAACGCATGCAACTCAAGCAAAAAGCCTCTGCAGACCGGGCCATTGCCCGCGAGCAACGGGTGCAGGAAGAAGAGCAGCGACTGCTGGCCATTGCCCGTGGTGAGCGGGAAGTGGCTGAGCGCCAGGCGGAAGCCAAGGTAGACCAGATTCAGCGCACCACGGAAGCGGAAACCGAAAAGCAGCTGGCGATTACCAAGGCACAAAAGCTGAAAGAGCAGGCAGAAATTGAAAAGCAGACCGCAGAAATCAATCTGGAAAAAGCCCGGGTAGAAGCGGAAACCCGTCGCACCCTGGCCGATGCAGAAGCTTACCAGAAGCGGGAAATTCTGCGTGCGGATAACGCCCTGGCCCAGAAGCTGGATGCCGAAATTCAGATTCAGAAAATCTGGGCGGAAGCCTTTGCCCAGCGCAAGGTGCCGCAGTATGTGTTCGGTGGTGGCAGCAACGGCACGCCCACTGGAGCGGATACGGAAACCAAGGCGTTTATGCAGATGTTGACGCTGGATGCGGCCAAACGATTGAGCTATGAACGGGACCTGACCAAGTAGGCCCGGCTTGCCGGGTTAGCGCCTTGCTAACCCGGCGCCCTTCTTGTTGTCTTTCCTTGCCGGGCGGGGAGCTTTCCCCTGCCCTATTCCGACTTGCGATACTGAATCACATAGCTGCGGCTGATGCGGTCGTGCAGCAGATGTCCTTTCATAAAGGCATTCACAATAAAAATCACCTTCCACAAAATACCGGTCAGGCAAAATACAATGATGCGCCCGGCATTGTGTAATGGATGCAATCGCTGTAATCGCCGATTGGTAACACGCATGCCCAGCAATTGTTTCCCTGGTGTGGATTGCATCGGGCTGGATTCCATGATCAGCGCCATCAACAAATAGAGAGGTACGGCCAGTATTATGGCGAGTGGTGCGCCGCTTTCGTCACTGCTGCTGCCGAAACGGTGCAGCACCTCGGCCACAAAAATAGCGCCGACCACCACCAGAAACATGTCCATGGCAAAGGCCAGCATGCGCAGCAAATAACCGCCCATGATCACTTCCTCCGGCGCCACTGGTGGGGGTTTCTTCTTCTGTGCGAACACTCCCTGGCCACCGCGAACGGCCTTGATGGCGTCCTGGTTCAGCGGGGTATCGTCGAGGATACGAAAGAGTGAATCGCAGGTGTCTTCACCAAAATCCTCATTCAGCCAGCGCCGCTGCCCTTCCCAGTTGAACAGCCCGTTCAGGTAACGGACCACCGGGTACGACAGCGACGGCTGACCGGATTGCTGCTGTTCGGTCAACACGGCAAACAGGGCATGGCCGAGCCGGCGGTTAAAAGCGTCGTCCAGTATCAGTGGTGTGCGGGTAAGAAAATGCCAGCAATCAGCTTGTTGCGCCCCCTCCGGTTGCTGCAGAAGCTCGCGGGCTTGCGCCAGCAGTGCTGCCAGCGTTTGATCCTGCTCATGGGGATCGACGACGGGCCCGCCAAGGGTATCCAGAGGGGCGGGCTCGTCGTCGATGGGAGGCGGCGGCGTTGGCGCAAGTTGTACCGACCAGCTGGCCTGCTTCAGCGTTTCATCCGGTTCCGGGTCGGTGACAAAGGTGTCGTGGCTGGGCGGCGGGGTATGGGCCGGGCCCGGCACCAGTTCCGGTTCGGGCTCCGGCCTGGTTTCCACCGGTTCCTGGGGCGCGGGCGAGAGCGGTTGGCTGTGCCAGCTTTCCGGGGCTGCCGTCGGGGCGTCTTGCGACGATTGTTGTTCGGCCCAGGCCAGTGCCTGCTTGTAAGCCTGGTGCAGTTGCTGGAAGCCCTGGGGGTTTTCGTCCGGCCGGGTCTGCTTGAGTTGTTTGGCGTAGGCGCGCTTGATTGCCCGCGCGTCGGCGGTAGGTTCAATCTGCAGGCTATCCCAGGGCGGCATCAGAACCAGTCCTCGCTCTCCAGGCTATCCAGCGCTTCTTTCACCTGTTTCTGTATCCGTGCAATGTCTGCGGGGTTCTGATCGTCGAGGACTTTTTCAAACCGCTTCATGACGTCGGCGATGTACTCACGGCGATCGCCCAGGCTGGATTCATACAGGCGCTCGGCGCGGGCGATCAATGCGCGGTTGTCTTCGCCATCGCGGGGGTGAAATTTCAGCGCCGCGAGTTTTTCCCGGGCGGCCTGTTTTTGCTCGTCACTCAGGGCGCCCGGGGCGTGTTCGATCAGGTGGCTGTGGACCTGGCCGGTGGATTCCACCGTCACGTCCACTTCCAGTAAACCGTTCATGTCGTAACTGTAGCGAATATCCACCGCTTGCTCGCCTCGCGGGTCTTTGGGCACCCGCACATTCAATTCGCCAAGAAAGACATTCTTTTCCACGTAGCGGCTTTCGCCCTGGTAGACCTTGATGGTCAGTTCGGTCTGGTCGTCGTAGGCAGTGCATACCTGCCGGGCAATGCTCACGGGAACCACGCAATTACGCTCGATGATGGGCATGAAATAGTCGCCCAGTTTGCTGTTGTCGCGATTGATCACCCCGGTGCCCAGGGTGTAGGGGCACACATCGGTCAGCACCACATCGTCCAGAGCTTCGTTACGCATCATCAGGCCGGCCTGGATTGCCGCGCCCATGGCCACCACGGTATCCGGGTCCAGGTGGCAGGACGGCAGGCGGCCGAACATCTTGCCCACGGTGGAACGGAAAATGGCCAGCCGGGTAGAGCCGCCCACCAGCACCACATCGTCGATCTTGCTTGGGTGGGTGCTGGAATCGCGCAGCGCCCGCTCGATGGGGTGCTTGGCGCGCAACAGCAGCGGCGTGCTGACCCGGGTAAACCAGTCGCTGGTGACCACGTGCTCCACGGTCTTGTCGCCCAGCTCCAGGGACAGGGTCTGGTCGGCCGGGCCCAGTTTGCGCTTGGCGCCTTCCATCTGCAGGTAAAGCTGTTGCAGCAGGTTGGGCTTCAGGTCATCGCGACGCAGCGAATGCTCGCGTAAAACGTCGTCGACCATGGCATCGACAAAGTCTTCGCCGCCGAGAAAGTTGTCCCCGGCGCTGGCGTGAACTTCCATGATGCCGTCGAAAAATTCCAGCAGTGATACATCAAAGGTGCCGCCGCCCAGGTCCAGGATCAGGAACAGGCCTTCCTGCTTTTCGTGCAGGCCATAGGCAATGGCGGCGGCGGTAGGTTCGTTGATCAACCGCTCCACTTTCAGGCCCGCCAGTTCGGCGGCCTGCTTGGTGGCGTGGCGCTGGTTATCGTTGAAGTAGGCCGGCACACTGATGACCGCCTCGGTGACCGCCTCGCCCAGGTAGGCTTCGGCGTCTTCCTTCAATGAGCGCAATACCAGCGATGACAATTCCGTGGCACTGAATGCCTGGCGGCCCAGCTTGATCTTGTGGTCGGTGCCCATCAATCGTTTAAAGGCGGCCACGGTCTGATCACTGTGGTTGATCAGGCGTTGGCGGGCGGTACGCCCCACGATCAGCTCACCCTGGGTGTCCAGCCCGACCACCGACGGGGTCAACACGTCCCCCAGCCGGTTCGGTATCAGTTTGACCCCCTCGTCCGTCCAGATGCCGCAGGCACTGTTGGTGGTCCCCAGGTCGATACCGATAATGGTCATGCGCGTTCCTTGTTGTTAGGCTGACAATCCCGTTGCAGCAGCCGTGGTTATGCTTCAAGTCAGCCGTAATTTACAGATTCCCGACAACGAGATCGACCTGCAGGCGATCCGCGCCCAGGGCAGTGGTGGCCAGAATGTGAACAAGGTCGCTTCGGCCATCCATTTGCGGTTCGACATCCGCGCCTCGTCCCTGCCCGAGCGCTATAAGGAAAAGTTGCTGGCACTGAGTGACCAGCGCATTACTACCGACGGCGTTGTCGTGATCAAGGCGCAGCAGTTCCGCACCCAGGAAATGAACAAGGAAAATGCCCTGGCCCGGCTGGCGCAGCTGATAAAAAGCGTGACCGTGGAACAAAAACCCCGCAAGGCCACCCGCCCGACCCTGGGCAGCAAGCGCCGACGCCTGGACAGCAAGACCAAACGCGGCAGGACCAAGTCCCTGCGCGGCAAGGTGGATCCCGGCTGAGGTGCTTGCTCAGGCCTTCGCATTGACACAAATACTCCCCCGCCTTGTCGTTATCTGACCATCCGCTTTGTTGCCCGCTTTGTTAAGCTGAGCGTCAAATGCATATCACGGAGTTTGTCATGAAAGCCATCGCTACCTCCGGCTGGGGCCTGCACCCTGGCCTTGCCCTGATCGAAACAGAGGCGCCCGATCGGTTAAAACCGGATGATGTGTTGGTGGCGGTGCATGCCGCGTCGGTAAACCCCAAAGACTGGAAACTGAATTACAACCTGGCCATGGCCGCCAGTCCGGTGATGGTGAAACGCTTGCCGCCCCTGTTCGGGGACGACCTGGCGGGGGTGGTGGTCGACCGGGGGCGTAACGTGCGTGATTTTGATATTGGCGATGCGGTGTATGGCATGGATATGCGTTTGCGCACAGCCTCACTGGCAGAGCAGGCGCGGATCAGCCAGCGCCGCATCGCCAAAAAACCGCAGAACCTGTCTTTCACGCAAGCGGCGGCCATGCCGTTGGCGGCGCTAACGGCGTTGCAGGGGCTGCGCAAAGGCAAAGGCGAAGCCGGCAAGACAGTGCTGATTATTGGTGCCTCCGGCGGTGTGGGCACCTTCGCCGTACAGATCGCCAAAAATCTGGGGTTGCATGTCACCGGGGTCTGCAGTGGTCGCAATGTGGATTTTGTTCGTGAGCTGGGGGCAGATGCCATTATCGACTATACCCAGGGTGATTACCGCAAAACGGCTGGCCCGTTTGATTTGGTCTTTGACGTCACCTCTTACGAAACCCCGCTCACCTGTTCTGCCCTGCTGGGCAAGAAGGGCTACTTTATTTCCACTGGCGGCCAGGGTGCCTCCATGTTTGCTACGCCGCTTTATCGACTGTTGGGTAAAAAATCCGGCACCGTGGTGGTGGAATCGTACCGACGTGATCTGGAAACGCTGACCGCCATGGTTGAGGCCGGTACCCTGACGCCCATTATCGACAGCGTCTTTACGCTGGCAGAAAGTGAAGCGGCCTACAATCGCAACCGCTCGGGTCGTTGCCGGGGGAAAGTGGTGATTGATGTAGCGAATGACTAGAGCAATACCGCTTGAAAAATTATGGCCCGGTGGTGTCCGTCAACCGCACGGCAACACCGGTTATGCCATCGCCTCCCTGTGAACCCCAAAGACTGACCCACTGATTCTTTTCCAGAATCACCGCTCCCCGCGCACTGTTATGTCCCCGTGGGGTGGTGAAGTCCCCAACGTATTGAAACCGGAACGCCTCAGGCGCCCCGGCTTCCGGTTGCAGGGCGTAGCCGAGAAAAAGCACTTCAGTGGAAATGAAGCCTTTATCCTGTGCTTCTACAGCAACACTCAGCGCGTCAGCCTGATCCATAAAACCCGGTAGTGGATCTGGTGAGCGCCCATCCGGGCTTATTACCGCGCACTCACAATAGCGTACCTCCATCCGTAATGGTTTGGCGGACAGATACGTCTCCAGTGACGTTGCGTCGGCCTGGACAACGCCGGGCATCAGCAAGAACAACGCCAGCCGAAACATTGCCATGATGGTCGCCTCCCTGTTTATTTTTTGCCGGGTTTACCCAGCGCTGCGCGGTTTGCGTTCAGGCCTTTACCCCCGCGCCGCATGTTAGTGATTTACCTGAGCCAGGATTGAATGAAAAAACAGCTGTTACAAGTCCAGTAGCTCTTTGATTCTTTCAGAGACAAATTGGGTAGATGTTGAGCTTATATGGTGTCTGTCGCTGAAAAATGACCATTCTTCACTTCTCAAAACACAATGCTCGTTTGTGGAACAGAAAATACGATATGGTTCTATTACCGTGACGTCGTTTTCTTTTTCCAAGGTGGAAAAGTAGTCATTCTTATTTTGTAAGTATTCGGCATTGATAATATGGAGGTCATCAAGGCCGCGAATATAATCCTCTTCATTTAGGCGGAGTGTAGGCTGAAGGGGCCCGGTTCCTTCGACATCCAAGTGTCGGCCAATGATAATTATTCTACCGGCTAAAGGAGAAAAGTGTGTGATTGAGGCGTTAATGAAAGGTGCCCACCTTGCATTTTCTTCAACTTTTTTAGGGAAATTTCGGACAGCCTGATCGTAGGAGCTCCAGAGCTGAGAAATGACTATATAGTTGTAGTGATCATTCCGTCGATATAGATCCTCGCGCATGCGATTACATGAAATGTCAGAATAAGAGTCAATGAATTCGACGCCCTTTAAAAGAACGCAGCCGCCTCTAGTGACACTGTCTACTTTATCAGAGGGAATCTGCAATGCTGAAGCTATTGGGTCAACGTATTGTTGAAGAGCGGAGTCCCCAATGAAAAGAATCCTTTTTTCTCCTTTGCTGTCAATATTTATCCCTCTTTGAAATTTTTCGTGAAATGAAAATGCATGGGCTTTTATTACTTGTACAGAAAAAGGATTTAGGTGAGCGAAACGCATTTCCAATCCGTTTGTTTTTGCAATAACAATGCCAACGATAGCGAAAAGAGGAATGGTAAGTGACAGGCTGGTAGTAATAAGAGAAGACGCCCGGTTTTTTTTGTGCACAGCTTGGCGGAGGGGTTTTTCCAGATAACGATATGTAATCCATGCAGCAGGAAATGATAAAATGCAGACAAAAAAGAATAAGGCCCATGGTGACCAAGTCAGATTGAAGTAGTGAAAAAAAGAAATCAGGGGTTGGTGGTAAAGATAGAGTGGATAGGAAATCAAGCCGATAGTTACCATCCACTTTGCAGACAAAGCCCTGGTTACTAGACCTTTATTTGGGAAACCAATAATTAATGCTGTTCCAAGACAAGGCCACAGTGCATTAAGTCCTGGGAAACTGGAATCATTATCAAGGGTAAAGATGGGAATTAATATGGCAATCACCCCTAAATAGTTAGCGGCTTGTTTGATGATTTCGGGTGTATTCTTAGCAGAATTCCGGCTCATGCTTAGAGCAAGACCGGCGCCGATGAGAAGCTCAAAACCCCTGTATTGGGGCAAAAAATACCCTGATGGTGAGCGATCTGCAGCCACATTGATAGATAAGCCTAGAGAAACAAAAAGCATGATGATGACTAGAGAGCCAATCAGTTTTGGACTTATTCGATAAAAAAGCAGGAATAAAGCAGGCCATACTAGATAAAACTGTTCTTCGACACCCAGCGACCAAAGGTGGATAAATGGCTGATAAGCTTCATCCTTTGCAAAATAATCAGTGCCTTGAGAAAAAAGCAGATTGGCAGCACCAAAGGACGAGAAGAAAATCTGTTTTCCTAGAATGTCAAATCTGGCTGTGTCATAGAAAAAGAAACCGAAGGCGGTTACTAGAAGAAGGGTTAGTGCTAGAGCAGGAATCAGCCGAGCGACCCGCCGCTTATAGAATATGCGATAACTGAAAGTTCCTGACTTCGCATCTTTATAAATCAGACTGGTAATCAAAAAACCACTAATAACAAAAAAAATATCAACGCCAACGTAGCCCCCAGAAAACTGACTGATCCCAGAATGGAAAAGAAGGACAGCAAGAACTGCTACCGCTCTAAGCCCGTCAATATCGCTACGATAATTCATGATTTTCCCCAATCATATTACGCATCTCTAATGCTACTTGGTTGCCATTTTCTGGTATTAAGAAATAGTGTTTCGCTCTAACGGCTGGCCATGCTTCAGTACGCACCAAATTATTTGGCTGGATATCAAACAGTCACAAACTTGGCCGCCCGCGCTGCATGCAGCTTCTTGTAACTTTCGATCAGGCGCTGATGTTTCTCCAGGCCGTCCAGCTGCATGTTGGTGGGGGTCAGGCCCGGGAAGCGTATGCTGCCATCAACCGCGCCTATGACTGTTGCCAGGGTCTCTTCACCGTACATGCGCCCCAGGTTGTAACGGTAGTCGTCCAGTTCCAGTTCGTCATCCAGGGTGATTTCCAATACCGCATTGACCGCCCGGTAGAACAGGCCCCGTTCCACGGTGTTGTCGTTGTACTGAATAAACATTTCCACCAGCTCCAGGGCGTCGTCATGACGCTGTAGTGCCAGGTAGATCATCAGTTTCAATTCGAGAATGGTGAGCTGACCCCACACGGTGTTTTCGTCGAACTCGATACCGATCAGGGTGATGATATCGGTGTAGTTATCGATCTGGCTTTCTTCCAGCCGTTCCACCAGTTGCCCCAGCTGCTCATCGCTGAGGCGGTGCAGGTTGAGAATATCCTCGCGATAATCCAGCGCCATATTGGTGTTGTCCCAGATCAAGTCTTCCACCGGATACACCTCGGAAAAATCGGGGACCAGAATACGGCAGACCGGTGCGCCCAGTTCTTCATACACGGCCACGTAGGCTTCCTTCTCCAGGTCTTTCAATATGCCGAACAGGCGGGCGGTTTCTTCTTCGGTGGTGCCGGAAAAATCCCACTCGCAGAAGTCCTCGTCGGCCTGGGCACTGAAGAAACGCCAGCTCACTACCCCGGTGGAGTCGATGAAATGCTCGACGAAATTATTGGGCTCGCAGACTTCCTGACTATTGAAGGTGGGCGGCGGCACATCGTTCAGGCCTTCGAAGCTGCGCCCTTGCAGCAGTTCGGTGAGGCTGCGCTCCAGGGCCACTTCGAAGCTGGGGTGGGCGCCGAAGGAGGCGAATACGCCGCCGGTGCGCGGGTTCATCAGTGTCACGCACATGACCGGAAATTGCCCGCCCAGGGACGCATCTTTCACCAGCACCGGAAAGCCCTGCTCCTCCAGTGCGGCGATGCCTTCGACAATGCCGGGGTACTTGGCCAGCACGTCCTGGGGCACATCCGGCAGGGCAATCTCTTCTTCAATGATGTGTTTCTTCACGGCCCGTTCAAAAATTTCCGACAGGCATTGCACCTGGGCTTCGGCCAGGGTGTTGCCCGCACTCATGCCGTTACTGAGGAACAGGTTCTCGATGAGGTTGGAGGGGAAGTACACCGTCTCGCCGTCGGATTGGCGAACGAACGGTAGCGAGCAGATGCCCCGGTCCGCCCGGCCGGAATTGGTATCGATCAGGTTGGAGCCGCCCAGTTCGCCTTCCGGGTTGTAGATGCCCAGGCAGTAGTCATCCAGGATCCCTTGCGGCAGTGCGTCGTTGGGGCCGGGTTTGAACCACTTTTCGTTGGGGTAATGGACGAAGTCGCTGTTGGCGATGTCTTCCCCGAAGAACTGGTCGTTATAGAAGAAGTTGCAGTTGAGGCGCTCGATAAACTCGCCCAGTGCGGAACACAGGGCGGCTTCCTTGGTGGCGCCCTTGCCGTTGGTAAAGCACATGGGCGAGGCCGCATCGCGAATATGCAGCGACCACACGTGGGGCACGATATTGCGCCAGGAGGCGATCTCGATCTTCATGCCCAGCCCGGCGAGGATCGCGGTCATGTTGGCGATGGTCTGCTCAAGCGGCAGGTCCTTGCCTTCGATAAAGGTGCGGTGGGCCTCGTCCGGCTCCACCATCAGCAGGGCCTGGGCATCTTCGGTGAGGTTGTCCACCTGTTCGATCTGGAAGTCCGGCCCGGTCTGGATCACCTTCTTCACCGTGCAGCGGTCAATAGAGCGCAGGATCCCCTGGCGGTCCTTGTCGGAGATATCCTCCGGCAGCTCCACCTGAATCTTGAAGATCTGGTTATAGCGGTCTTCCGGGTCAACGATATTGTTCTGCGACAGGCGAATATTGTCGGTGGGGATATCCCGCGCCTTGCAGTACACCTTCACGAAATAGGCCGCGCACATGGCCGACGATGCCAGGAAATAGTCAAACGGGCTCGGCGCCGAGCCATCGCCCTTGTAGCGGATGGGCTGGTCGGTGATGACGGTGAAGTCGTCGAACTTGGCTTCCAGGCGAAGGTTGTCGAGGAAGTTGACGTTGATTTCCATGGCAGAGCTACCGGGTCGGGGGAATGGCTGAGGCGGCCATTATCCAGTTTTTAGGGCCCGGCGTCTTGGCGGCTGGGCGTTGAGCGTCGCAGGCACAACATGGTGGCGCCTGTGCGGCGTTATGCCACATGTTGGCGCCACCGCCGCTGCCGTAGAATCCCTCGCCGTCTTGCCGCCATAAACGCTATGGCAGCAACTGGTTGCCTTGGGGAAATACCATCATGCGTCTGTCGACTCGAACATCACTGCTTGGGTGTCTGGCCCTTTTAACACCCGCCAGTGCTTTTGCTGTGGAACCTGAAGCCAATGAACTGGCACCCATTACGGTTTCCGAGCAAGGGGAACAGAGCGCTGAAGCCACAAAGATTGAACTTGAGCGCGAGCAGGCCCTCACGCCGGGCGGTGTGACGCTGGTGGAGGCGGAAGACCTGACCGAGCGCAATGTGGTGAGCATCGGTGACATGCTGCGTTATGTGCCGGGCATGTGGACGGCCACGGGCTCCACCGGCGATGGCACCTTTCTTTCCAGCCGGGGTTCCAACCTGGATGCGGTGGCCTACGATGGCAACGGCATCAAGTTGATGATCGACGGGCTGCCGGTGACGGCCGCCGATGGCAACAACCACAACAGTTTTATTGACCCGCTGGCGTCGCGTTACGCGGTCATCGCCCGGGGTGCCAATGCCATGACCTACGGGGCCAGCACCCTGGGCGGGGCGATTAATTTCATCAGCCCCACGGCGCGCACCACCAACAATCAGGCTTACCTGAGTGCCGGCAGCCATGGCACCGTGCAGAACAGCGTCACCGGCGGGGTGGTGGCCGGCGACTTTGATGGCCTGGTCACCGTTGAGCAACGCAGCTACGACGGTTTCTGCGGTCATCAGGAGCAACAGCGTGGCGGCGTTTATGCCAATACGGGCTGGCAGATCAGTGACACGGTGAAAAATCGCTTCTATTTCACCTACGTGGACAATGATCAGGAATTGGCCGGCGCGCTCAGGCAGGACCAGTTCGATGATGACCCCTATCAGGCCAACCCGGATAACGTGACGGGCAACTTCCTCTATAACGTGGAGAAATGGCGCGCGGCCAACCGCACCGAGTGGGCCCTGAGTGATACCAGCCGCCTGGTGGTGGGCTTTTCCTTTGAGGACCAGTCGCTCTACCACCCCATTGTCCAGAACCCCTTCTTCAGCCTGTTGATCGATACCGATCAGACCACCTTCGGCACCACCGTGCGTTATGACAAACAGCTGGGTAACCATGACCTGTTGCTGGGGCTGAATTACGGACAAACCTGGGTAAAGGGTGGCAATTATCAGCACAGCGGTGGCATCCGTGGGGCGCTTTCCACCAAGGTGGATAACAAGGCCGATAACCTGGAAGTGTTCGCCATGGATCGCTGGCATTTTGCCGATCGCTGGACGCTGGTTTACGGAGCTCAGGCGGTTACTGGTACCCGCGAAGTGGATAATGTGACGGTATCGTCCGGTGCGGAACGTAACCCGAAAGATGACTATGAATCCATCAACCCGCGCCTGGGGGTGATTTATCAGGTTGCGGACCGCAGTGAGTTGTTTGCCAATGTCAGCAAGCTTTATGAAGCGCCGACTTTATACGAACTGGAAGACGACGCTGATGCCAGCGAGGAAACCCTGGATGCCATGCAGGGCGTGGTTGGGGAAATCGGTACCCGTGGCGCGGCCCCTTTGGGGCAATCCAACGAATGGCACTGGGAAGTGTCAGTTTACTACGCCCAGATTGAGGATGAGATTCTGTCCATGGACGACCCTGCGGCGCCAGGCACCAGCCTGGACCTTAACGTGGAAGATACCATTCACGCCGGCGTGGAAGCGCTGGTCGGCGCCAGCTTTGCCCTGGGCGATAGCGAGCATCGCATCGAACCGTTGCTGAGCATGACCTACAACGACTTTACCTTCGATAACGACCCGGTGTATGGCGATAACCAGCTGCCCGTCGCGCCGAACTTCTTCATCAAAGGCGAAGTGATGTACCGCCACGGCAACGGTTTCTTTGCTGGCCCCACCTTCGATATCGTTGATGACCGTTATGGGGACTTTGCCAATAACAAGGATGTGGACGGTTATGAGTTGGTCGGTTTGCGCACCGGGGTTACCCGCGATAGCTGGGAAGTCTATCTGGAAGGCCGCAACCTTACCGACGAAGTCTATGTGACCAATGTGAGCGTTAGTAACGACGAGACCATCAATCCGGTCGGCATTCAGGCAGGCGAACCGCGCTCTGTTTATGCCGGCGTGCGCTTCGACTTCTAAATGTGTCAGGGAATCACCGCATGGGCCAGGGGCGAGAGAAAACCGTGACGGATAATCGTTACTATCAGGCAGTATGGCGCTGGCACTTTTATGCTGGCGTGGTGGTGATCCCCTTTCTGTTTCTGCTGGCATTCAGTGGTTTGTTGATGCTGCTGAGCAAGCCGCTGGACAGCGCCCTGAATCAGTCGCTGCTGACCGTGGAAGCCGGCAATCAGCCGGTCCCGGCTTCGGCCTTGCAAGAAACGGTCGAGCAGCAATACCCCCACTCGGCAATAAAACTGTACCTGCCGCCCCAGGACGGGGATCAATCCGCGCGATTTTCCCTGCAGCCCCATTCCCACGGGGGCCATGGTGGCCACCACGCTCCTTCGACGCTGGTGTATCTGAACCCCTACAGCGGCGCGATATTGGGTGACCAGGACCCGGCCAACAGCGTCTATGCGCGCATCAAGGATTTCCACGGCTCCCTGTTCATGGGCGCGCTGGGCGATGCCTTGATTGAGATCGCGGCGGGGCTTGCCGTGTTGATGATCGTTACCGGCCTGTACCTGGCCTGGCCGAAGGACGGCCTGCGCTCACTGCTGCCTGACCGTGCGCTAACCCAACGTGCGGGTTGGCGTCGCTGGCACCTGAGCCTGGGTTGGCTGATCGCGGTGCCGCTGCTGTTCTTTCTGATTTCCGGGTTGGCCTGGACCAACATCTGGGGCGGCAAGATTGTACAGCCGTGGGGTTCGCTCCCCGGCACCGGCTTTGTTCAGGCCGAATCACCGACCGCCGCACAACCAGCGCAGAATCATGCGGCCATGAACGAACAGGGGCTGCATCGTGTGCCCTGGGCGGTGGAACAAACCCCCATGCCCGAGTCTGGCGCGGTGGATCAGAAAATGGATCTGGATGATCTGGTGGAGCAGGCAAAAGGCCACGGTTTCGACACCTTCCGGGTGCATTTCCCCCAGGAGGATGGCGGAGTCTGGACGGTGTCCGCCACCACCATCGCCGGTGATATCACCCGCCCGCGCGGTCGGCCTGATTATGCTGTTGGTGGCCCTGGCCTTCCCGTTATCGGCCGCCGCCCTGCTCGGCATTATTTTGCTGGATGCCGCGCTCTCCGCGCGTAAAGCCCGGAAGCCCTAGCACGGTTTTATCGTTCAATTACTTTTGCTTGGATGCCCAGATTGCCAGCTTGTGCTGAATGGCCGGCTGCGATACCTGGTCTTCCGGCAGCGGCTGGATAACCTTGTCATGCACCAGCAAGCGATAAATATAGAGAGTTTTTTCAGCGGCTGAGTCCGTCGCTTCAAATTCCACCACGCCGCGCTTTTCCGCGTAGGCGACGCCCATCTGTATGGCTTTCTTGACCAGTTCTTTTTCGTTTTTCAGTTTCTTCATGGGGCTCTCCGTCACCGCTGGCTCGACCTGCAGCTTGGCACAAAGCAGACCGGCTTTCTTCCGGTTCACCGCAAATACCCGACACGTTGCCAAACGCTCGACGCCGGATGCCTGACGTAAAACCCCCCTTAACCTGAGTGGCGGTCGTTATTGCGGTGTCTCGTTCAGGCAATAATCAGGCAATGCATTTTGCGCAGAGAGCATGGCGTCCAGAGGTTCCCTAGGTACGCTCCCACACTTCGATATGGTCGCGGCGGTCCACGGTGTAGCCGCGTTCGCCGGGCAGGGCTGCTGCCAGGCCCCGTTCAGCAAGCGCTTCGCGGACACGGGCCTGGTCATGGGGCGAGCCCTCGGCCAGCAGGGCATCGGCCTTGCGTAGCACATAGAGCAGGTAGGGTTGAACGCCGGCCTGCACCGGTACGCCACGAAAAGCGGTTTCCACCACGCCCACATAACGCTGGTGGGGCTTGGCCGATACCGGTTGCCCATCCCCCGGGGCGTGCTCCCGTATCAGCGCGTCCATAAAGGCGAGCTTGTCGGTGAGCATGGGGAAGATTTCGTCGGCGATCTGGCGCAGCAGCGGTTCCAGGGTGGCCGGAATCCCGTCGTCGGCCAGGTAGGCATCGCCATAGCCGGGAAACTCCGGCGTATCCAGCCCCGGTGCGGTCATCCGTTCCACCCAGCGGAACACTTTCGGCGCACGGGTTTTCATCAGGTTGGCGGGCACCGGGTCGCGGCCCAGGTGGGCAAACAGCGGGCCGATCAAGCCATAGTCGCCCAGTGACGGCCGTCCGCCAAACAGGTAGGGGTGTTCAGCGAAGTGGGCGTTTAGGGTGTCGAGCAGTTGCAGATAGGAGGCCTCGATTTCCGGCACCGTGTGGGCATCCACGCCCAGTTGGGGCAGGTAGGCATTCATCCGCGACATGATCTTGTCGGCCATGGCCTCACCGGCACCGGCGGCAAACTGGTCATGCAGAAAGCCTTCCTGGGCCTCACGGTAACTCCAGCGGTAGTGCATGGCGTGGGGCAGCATGGCCTGGGTACCGTAGTAGGCGATGATCACAGAGAGCACCCGCTGTAGCAGCCCATCCGGGTAGGCGGAATATTGCACGCCCTGTTGCTCAAAGTGGTCAATGATATCCAGGCTGTCCTGGACGATGTCACCCTGCGGCGTTTCCAGCACCGGGATAATACTGCGCTGGATAATCGGCAGAATGCGGGTGTGGAAATCCGCATCGGTGGTGGGGATTTCGGTGTAGGTAATGCCCTGGGTTCGCAGGTAGCAGCGGGCGATACCGGTGTACAGCGAATGGGGAACCCCGTAGAGCCTGTGGGTGTTGTCCTGGCTGGCCATGACGCCTCCTGATTACCTGATAGAATAAGTGATGCGCTCAGCTTGCCAGGGTAAACAGCTTCACGTCGGGGCGACCGGCAAGCAGCCCCTTGAGGCCGCCACCCAGGGCTTTCATGTTTTCCTGGTGGGCCACGATGGCGTCCTGGTCGGTGTACTGTTCGTAGATCAGCACGGTATCGGCATCGTCCACGGACTGGTGAACCAGGTAGCAATGGTTGCCTTCTTCCTTCACCACTTCGGCGGCGATCTTCTTCATCTCTGCGACCAGGGCGTCACCGTTACCCGGCGTGGCGGACATGACAGCGGTAATGGCAATCATGGTTGTCTCCCGTTATCTGGCTGTGATTATGGGTGGATAAGGCATCCTCACACAGGCTGGAAAACGCAGCCATGGTGTTTCACGTCGCTGTTGCGGCCAGAAAGGCCCGGGCGCGTTACGCGGGCTGCCCACTCCCTGCCTGCAGATTGTTCGGGTC
>NZ_LWEZ01000634.1:0-1085 GCF_001634945.1 Alcanivorax sp. HI0044 | reverse complement strand
GGATGAGGCCCTTGTATGTCCACACCGCTTTTTGACCTGACATTAACCGAAGAACAGCGCATGACCCGTGAAGGAATGCGCAAGATGGTGCGTGATTCCCTGTTTCCGCAATCGCGCGCAGCGGATGACGCAGCAAAGGCGAATGGTGAACTGTTAAACAGCATCGCCGGTTTTGGCCTGGCGTTGATGCCCATGCCGGAAGCTCTGGGCGGTGTGGGCATGCCACGTTCGCCGCTCTCCAACGCGCTGGCAGTGGAAGATCTGGCCGAGGGGGATATTTCTCATACCCTGGCTGCCTTGCAGCCCATGGCTGCCGTCAACGCCCTGGTGGATTTCGGTAGCGACGAGCAGCAGGAACGCTGGTTGCCTGCCATGGCCACGGAAACCTTTACCGGTGCGGCTATCGCGCTGACGGAGCCGCGCGCCACTTTCGAGCCTTCCTCTCCCGCTACCACGGCACAAACTGCAAACGGGCAAGTGGTGCTCAATGGAGTGAAGAGCCTGGTGCCGTTGGCCGAGCAATGTGAGTGGTTTGTAGTGGTGGCGGCGGAAAAGGGAGAGGTATCCGCCTTTATCGTTCCGAAAGACGCGGCCGGCCTGACCATTCAGGCCGAGGCGTATATGGGGCTGCGCAGTGCAGAACCGGCCACGCTGACGTTGGAATCAGTGACCGTGCCCGAGGCCGACCGGTTGGCCCATTTCGATCTGGACCGGCTGCTGGGCCTGTCCCGCATCGGCCAGTGCGCGCTGGCGGTGGGCTGCTGTCAGGCAGTGATGGAATACGCGATCCCCTACGTGAATGAACGCAAGGCCTTTGGCGAGCCCATTGCCTGGCGCCAGTCCGTGGCATTCATGGTGGCTAACATGGCCATCGAGATCGAAGGGATGCGGCTGATGATGCTACGTGCCGCCAGCCGGGCCGACCAGGGCCTGGATTTCCACAAGGAGGCCTATCTGGCGCAGCTGTTGTGCATGGAGAAGGCCATGGAAATCGGCACCAACGGCATCCAGCTGTTTGGTGGAGCGGGCTTCGTTCGCGATTACCCGCTGGAAATGTGGTACCGGAACTTGCGCAGCATTGCCGT
>NZ_LWEZ01000633.1:0-772 GCF_001634945.1 Alcanivorax sp. HI0044 | reverse complement strand
AGCGGGTCTCAGGTCGGGGCCGGGTGGTGTGTCTTGTCCGTGTTTTATCAATGCGCAATCAGCGCAGCCTCAGGCATCAGATTGCGCTGAGGCCAGCGCCAATGCCTGGCGCGTGGCGGCGATCAGGCTGCCGGCGCTGGCTGTGCCACTGCCTGCCAGGTCGAAGGCGGTGCCATGGTCCACGGAGGTGCGTATGAAAGGCAACCCCAGGGTGATGTTGATGGCTTCGCCAAAACCGGCGTATTTGAGCACGGGCAGGCCCTGGTCATGATACATGGCCAGTACCGCATCGTGCTGTTCCAGTAGATGTGGCTGGAAGGCGGTGTCGGCGGGTAGCGGGCCGGTGAGGGCCATGCCCTGGGCGCGCAGCTGTTCCAGCGTGGGGATGATCACATCCAGTTCTTCGCGCCCCAGATGCCCGCCTTCGCCGGCATGGGGGTTGAGCCCCAGTACCATGATGCGAGGCNCGGCAATCCGGTATTTGCCGATCAGATCGTCACGGAGAATGGTCAGGGTGCGTATCAGGCTCGCCGGGGTAATTGCCGCCGGTACCTGACTCAGGGGCAGGTGAGTGGTGGCCAGGGCCACCCGCAAATCCTGCTTTTGGGCCGGGGCGGTGAGCATCATCACCACCTGCGCCCCCCCCGCCTGTTCAGCGAGAAACTCGGTGTGCCCGGTGAAGGTGGGGTCGGCGCCCTCACAAATCACATTCTTGGCCACCGGGGCGGTGACCATGGCCGAGAAGGTGCCGTCCAGGCAGCCCTGGGCGGCG
>NZ_LWEZ01000632.1:0-567 GCF_001634945.1 Alcanivorax sp. HI0044 | reverse complement strand
CCGTGTTCCTGCCGGTCAAGTCAGTGGGCGTGGTAGGCGATGCCCGTCGCTACGAATATGTGGTGGCTCTGCGTGCGGTGGAAACCATCGACTTCATGACGGCCCGCTGGGCGCATCTGCCCTATGAATTCCTGGAACTGGTCTCCAGCCGCATCATCAACGAAATTCCGGGCATCAGCCGGGTGACCTACGATATCTCGTCCAAGCCACCGGCGACGATTGAGTGGGAATAAGCCACGCAAAATACAAAAGGCGGCCCAATGGCCGCCTTTTTTATGGGCACCGGAAAGCTTAAGAACAAATCCGCATCAGGTGCGTGATCAGGTCTACCTGTCGGCGGAAGTTGTTCTTTTGCAGCAATGATTTGATGTTGGTGCGAATGGTGCTGATGGCCAATTCCAGTTGTTCGGCCGCTTCGGCGGTGTTGGTTCCCTTGAGCAGGCAGAGGCAGACGCGGGCCTCTGCCTCGGTAGCGCTGATGACCTTGCGGATCTCGGCAATGCTGGGGGTGCGGCAGACATTGGGATCGAAGATTTCCACCAGAACATTGCTGTTGTTGCTTTGTCG
>NZ_LWEZ01000631.1:0-731 GCF_001634945.1 Alcanivorax sp. HI0044 | reverse complement strand
GCCAGAACGTAGTAGCTGCCATACAGCGCATCACCCAGCAGAATATCGCCCTGTTCAAGGTCGGACAGCAAGGTGCGGAACAAGGCATGCTCACTGCCACCTTTGCCCTTATAGGGCCCCATCGCCGCGTTAATAACCATGCCGCTGGAGAGACAAGTGATTCCAACAATCCGGCTAATGGGAAAGCCTAAACCAGGTCACGGAACCGGGGTCAGGTCTTGCCCCGTGCCCCTCGAACTATCCGACTCACTCGCGAATAGTGCAAACCGAAGTAATCCCCTATCTCTCGCATACTGTAGCCCCCGCTTTCATGGGCGGCACGTATGGCGCTGTCTCTGTCACGATGTGAAGCTGCAATAACACCAAGCGGGCGCGCGACTTGACGACGCTGGGTTGAAGGCACCTCGGAAAGAGTGGCCTTGCTGTCCAGTTTGGCCACCATCTGGGCCACAAAGTCTTCACTGCCGAGATAGACCTGATTCTTAAGGGATTCCCAGGGATCGGGCTGGTCCTTTCCCTGTCTAACAAACTCCCTGTACGCCTTTATGGCTTCATCTCGGGTGCCTGAAAAAGCAGCGAGAATCCAATCTGCACTCACACCTTCAGGAAGCGCCTGAAGGCCTGCCGTTCCTCGATAACTGCTCCAGGGCCATTCTTGCGCCGTATGCACCATACGCGCCCTTACCGGGTTCAAGACGATGTATCTGGCCAATTCGAGCAGGTAGCTCTGT
>NZ_LWEZ01000630.1:0-737 GCF_001634945.1 Alcanivorax sp. HI0044 | reverse complement strand
GCCGGGAATTACTGGATTTCGACACTGGCGCCGAGCTGCTGGGCCGCTGTCTGCAGGAATTACAGGCCTATGTGCAGGCCTATGCGCAATTGCGCCGCCCCGGCGTGCCCACGGTGGCGCAGAAAGAGGTGGTGTTCCAGCACGGTAATGATCGCCTCGGCGCGCTGGTGAGCGGGGTGCGGGCCACGGTGACCATGTTGGTGATGGGCAGTTTCTGGATTCTGTCCGGCTGGGTCCATGGGGGCAGTGCCATGATGTTGGCGACGATTTTCACCGGCCTGTTTGCCAGTGCGCCGAACCCGTCAGCGGTGGTGCGGCAGATTACCCTGGGCTTTGCCACCGGTATGCCGCTGGCGTTTCTCTGTCAGTTTCTGGTGCTCACTCACATGGATGGCTTCGGCCTGATGGTGGCCGGCATCGTGCCGTTTCTGCTCACCGGGCTGTATCTCACTACTCGGCCGACGCTGGCCGGGTATGGCACCGGCTATGTACTCAGTTTTATCTACCTGTTGAATCTGCACAGCCCGATGACGTTCGACCCGGTGTATGTGGTCAACGAGGCGATCAGCCAGATTGGCGGGGTGCTGGCGGTGGCCGTGGCGTTCAGCCTGTTCGGCAACGCCTCCAGCAATGGCTGGTTGCGACATCGGTTGTTGCGCCAGCTGCGCTATCAGGTGGCCCGTGCCTGCGAGGCGCCGCTGAACGGGTTACGCCACCGCCTGGAAAGCGCCACCCGT
>NZ_LWEZ01000629.1:0-579 GCF_001634945.1 Alcanivorax sp. HI0044 | reverse complement strand
ATCCGCAACTTGCCGTTCTGTTGATCCGCATTGATCACCAGCGGCGCATCCGCCGGCGCATCCGCTTCCTGCCACAGGCCCGCGTCCATCAGCGAGACACCGGGCAAATTATCGTGACGGAACTGGCCAAGATAATTGAACAACACATCCAGGCGATGATCGCCGCCGGTCAGCTTGCCCTGCTGGACCAGCAGCCCATAGCCCAGACCGCCCTGCGCCGGTTCGCGCAACTGTTCCTTCTGCTGTTTGATCGTGGTCGTCAGATCATCAGCACAGTCCAGTCGCTGCGGATACAGGCTGGTAAACCAGCCCACGGTCCGGCTTAAATCCAGCGATTCATCGTTGCCACTACGGCCATGGCTTTCACGGTGAATGCGCACCACCCGGCGATCACAATACTCCGCCAGGGTTTGCGACAGGGCGATCAGCAGAAATTCTTCCAGATTCAGGGAGGCGTAACGGTTTGCACTGTGCTGCCAGCGACGCAGGGTCTGCGCATCGGTTTCACGGACGAAGTGGCTCGCCGGATCGGGCTGGGATCCGTTGAACTTTAATCCATTGAACTGTAATCCATTGAAT
>NZ_LWEZ01000628.1:0-981 GCF_001634945.1 Alcanivorax sp. HI0044 | reverse complement strand
TTCGCCATCCAGGGGTAGGGAAGGAACGGTAAAAGATGGTGTTGCGCTGTTCGTGTTCGTCAACGTAATTGCGGGGCCATTCAATTGCTCCCACTGGTAGCCGGCAATAACACCGCTATCGGAATACGACTTTTCGGCAGACAGGGTTACAGAGGTGTCGTCAATGAGCTGGCGCATGGGGCGCTCAATAACCGCAACGGGATGCGGTAAATTTTCTGGCAGAGTGGAGTTGATGCGGATGCTGCCGTTCAGCGGGGCATCGTTATTGCCGCAGTACTGTACGAAGTCCAGTGCTATGACCGGATTCGCTGCCGCGAGATCCAGTTCATGAATGAAGAAGTCACCGTCAATGGTGTTGCAACCGCGGTGATTCATGGAAACGGAAAGGCCTGCTCGCAAGGCACCTTTAAAGGCATTTCGTTGTGCATTCAAATAGTGCTCTTCTTCCAGTACCTGGTTGTCCGGTGAAGAAAAAATCATGTCCAGGTCGGTGTTCGCGTCTTCGTAGCCCAGAGTCAGTCGGGATTGTGTGTAATCCAGGCTGATGGTTCCGGTACTGTCAGAGAGCGTTTGCGTAATCCCGCCTCCAATATAATCCCCTGGTTCGCTGTTGAGGTGAATGGTACCTCCGGCTGTGGCAACGGCAGGGGCCAGAATGCAAGGCAAAAGGCTCATTAACGTCAGTTTCATCGTTCCCCCTTGTGTGGTCTTGGTCCGGTTTGATACCGGTGTCACAAGGAGTATAGGAATCGCCGGGGCCGGGAATGTGCGATATATCGGACAGTGCTGTAGGCCATCACGTTAATGTCAGGGGGTGTGACCGTTGTGGCAGTTTAAATAGGTTAGAAATTCAGCGCTGTTGGTGTCACAAAATTTCCAGCACCACCTTGCCCACCGATTTACCTGACTGTAGCAGTGCCAGCGCCGCATGAGCATCATCGAAGGCAAAGCGATGGCCCACATGGGGTGGAGGCAGGGCAA
>NZ_LWEZ01000627.1:0-926 GCF_001634945.1 Alcanivorax sp. HI0044 | reverse complement strand
TGGCATGCCCTCCGCCGTGAGAAAACACCGGCGAGGCAAAACTCAAGGCCATCATCGTCATCAAGGTTTTCATCCATCTCATAACATTTTCCTCATAAAAACAGATCAAATTTATTAATGTACATGGGCTTCGCCGTCACCATGGGCGTGAGGATTAGAGGCACTGTTTGGCAACTCCTCCGGCTCACGACCCTCTGTTTCAACCTCACCGTTAACACTATCCTCTGCATCCAAATCAAAGCGCTTCTCGTACCCGGACAGCGGAGAATTAGCAACCCCCATGTCTTCATGAGTATGCTGGTGATCATCCTTGTTCAGCGGAAATTCATCAGGATTGCTTGAGTGTAGATATCCATGCAGCTGCATCAACAGCAACAGCAACCCCAACACCATCAGCAGCCCATTGGTCGCTTGACTGAAGCGTTTGAACGATGCCATGCGGCGCCAACCAGACAATAAAAACAACATGATGGCCAGCGCAGCAATCTGCCCCAACTCTACGCCAACATTGAAAGCCAGGATGCGAAAAACCAAACCATCTTCTGCCAGAGGTAATTGCTGCAATCGCGTCGACAGTCCAAACCCGTGAATAAGACCGAAAGCGAAAACCATCCACATTAAGTTTGGTGACTTCATCTTCAGATAAGTCTTGAAACCGCCAAGGTTATCAAACGCCTTATAGCAGACAGTCAGAGCGATAACCGCATCCACTAAGTAGTAATTCGCCTGAATACTATAGAGGGTGGCAAACACCAGAGTAATCGAGTGGCCAATGGAAAACGCGGTTATAAAACGAACAATGTCACTGAAGCGGGTCAGAAAGAACACCACGCCGAACAGAAACAGTAAATGGTCATAGCCTGTGACCATGTGCATCGCTCCAAGCTCAATGTACTCCATGAAACCGGCATTGAGCGCCCTCGCCT
>NZ_LWEZ01000626.1:0-523 GCF_001634945.1 Alcanivorax sp. HI0044 | reverse complement strand
AACGTGCGTTTTTTCGTGGCGGAAAAAGACGGTGAAGACCCGGTGTGGTGGTTTGGCGGCGGCTTCGATCTGACACCCTACTATGGTTTTGAAGAAGACGTTGTGCATTGGCACCAGACGGCCCGCGACGCCTGTGAACCGTTCGGTAGCGAGATCTACCCGGAATTCAAAGCCTGGTGTGATGACTACTTTTATCTCAAGCACCGGGATGAGCCCCGTGGTGTGGGCGGCTTGTTCTTTGACGATCTGAACCGCTTTGATTTCGACACCAGCTTTGCCCTGATGCGCAGTGTGGGCGATGCCTATGTGCCCGCCTATCAGCCGATCCTGGCGCGCCGTAAAGACCACGATTATGGCGAGCGCGAGCGTCAGTTCCAGCTGTACCGTCGCGGCCGCTATGTGGAGTTCAATCTGGTTTACGACCGCGGCACGATTTTTGGTCTGCAATCCGGTGGACGTACCGAGTCCATCCTGATGTCACTGCCACCGCTGGTGCGATGGGACTACGATTACCACCCCGAGC
>NZ_LWEZ01000625.1:0-1083 GCF_001634945.1 Alcanivorax sp. HI0044 | reverse complement strand
TTATTCCAGGGAAAAACCTGGTACAGAATAAGGGATTTGTTAAAGAAGGCTCTTATATCAGATTTACGGATTCAAGCTTTATAAAAATCGAGGCAACCGACTCTCCAACCCCAGCAAAAGCGAAGAAAGACCCTGTTTTTTCTAGAAATTACGAACACCAATCCGCAAAGCTACTCACAGAGATACTTACTCACAGAGGCGAGTTAGAGAAATACAAAATGTCAAAGAGTCATAATTCTTAAAGCGTCGGCAACTCCATCGAATTCAATCTAACAACATCTTTATAAGTATCCATACTCTGCCAGAAACCCTTATGGAAATATGCACCAAGCTCCCCTTTGTCAACAAGGGAAGGCAGCACATCAGTTTCAAAATCACTGTCTAAATCAAGTTTCTTTAAAACCTCGGTCGAAATCACAAAGAAACCACCATTTATCAGCTGAGGCATCATCGGCTTTTCGATAAAAGAAATGACAGAGGCACTATCATCAACATCTAGTAAACCGAACGGCAGCCGGGGCTGTACGGCGGTCAAAGTCACACCTTTACCAGAAGAAATATGCTGGTCTACCAAGGCATCGACGTTCAGATTGGCGATTCCATCTCCATATGTAGCCAAGACGTTTTTCTCATTTTTAAATAAATGCGATGCAATAGCCAAGCGACCACCTGTAGGAGTATCCTCCCCCGTCTGAAGCACCTTTATTAAAACGCTGCCACCCTTATATCGATCAGCAAACTGCCGAAAAGCCAGTTCATTTGCTCCAACCAACAATACAAACTCAGACACCCCATAAAGACAATAATGATGAATTATATGTTCAAGGATAGGCTTGCCCTGTACTTCCACTAATGGCTTTGGGGTATTCCCAAAGCAGCCTTTCATACGCAGCCCTTGTCCACCACATAAAATCACTGCTTTCATCATCTTTTCTCTGAATCTACCAATGACATGGATGCGCGCATTGCCTGACTATTAAGCCGTGCCGCGAACAAAGGGTAGGAAACGCCTAACGTGGGGTAAATAAGCCTAGAGAAAGCTCTATTTAGACCGCATCTACGTAGATACCTAGAGGAGGTAGC
>NZ_LWEZ01000624.1:0-1035 GCF_001634945.1 Alcanivorax sp. HI0044 | reverse complement strand
CCTCGGTATAACTGCGCAGGGCCAGCATTATCGCGGCACCGGGCATCCCCCAGCTGAGCGCATCCAGGTAGCCGCTGACCATGGGCCGAATGGCCGGGTCCACGTCCATCCATACCAGCACCGGGGCAATGCTGCGCAGGATCAGCGCACACAGGACACCCAGCCCCAGGCCCAACCAGAGCCCCTGCTGGGCGAGGGGGTTGATGCGATGATAAGCTTCGCCGCCCAGATGCCGCGACAGCACCGGGGTGGCGCTCATCAGCACGCCGGTCATGAACAGGAACAGGGGCACCCAGATACTGGCGCCCACGGCCACCGCGGCCAGGTCATTGGCGCTGACTCGCCCGGCCATCATGGTGTCCACAAAGCCGTTGGCCGTCTGCGCCAGTTGCCCACCCAGAATCGGCAGTGCGAGGGTGAGTTGGGCGGCGAGTTCCTGACGGCGGGATAACATAGGCAAGTGCTACTGTTGTAAACGGAACGGTGTGGTGAACGAAATAGATCAGAATCAGGTTCAGACGAAGGCGGCTACCATACCGCAAAGCGCTTCACAGGGGTACGTCAGTGGTGAACTGGAGCGCCTGTTTCGGGCGACTTTTTTCGATTCCCACCACACCGTGCTGGTAGGCGGTGCCAGTGAACCGGTTTACCTGCCAGGCCGTCCCCACCAAATTTGCTATACCCGCGATTATTTTCGCAGTGCCCTGCACGAAATCGCCCACTGGTGCGTAGCCGGTCCGGCACGCCGCGAGCAGGAAGATTACGGTTACTGGTATGCACCGGATGGGCGCAGTGCGGATCAGCAGGCGGAGTTCAGCCGGGTGGAAGTCTATCCTCAGGCTTTGGAAGCGCTTTTCTGTGCCGCTTGTGGGCATGATTTTCGGGTGTCGCTGGATAACCTGAATGGTGACGGTGGTGATGAAGCGGCGTTTGCGGTGGAGGTAAAAGCGAAAGCGCAGGCGTTGCTGGAGCAAGGCCTCGCCGAGCGACCGGCGCGTTGGTGTAAAGCGCTGGCAAAAGCGTATGAGCGTGAGG
>NZ_LWEZ01000623.1:0-999 GCF_001634945.1 Alcanivorax sp. HI0044 | reverse complement strand
CCAGGCCGGAACCGATACCGCGACCTACGCGCTTACCTTCCGGACGGGAACCTTCAGCGGGATGCAAATCATTAAGACGCATCACTTATTCTCCCTCTACCTGCACCAGGTACGAAACCTTGTTAATCATGCCTCGTACTGACGGGGTATCTTCAACTTCAACGGTGTGGCCAATACGGCGCAGACCGAGACCGCGCACGCAGGCCCTATGCTTTTCCAGCCGGCCGTTGGTGCTTTTAACCAGCTTTACCTTGATCTTTTCAGCCATCGTATCGATTCCGCTTATCTGCGCTTAGTTCAGAATCTCTTCAACAGACTTGCCACGCTTGGCAGCCACAGACTCCGGAGAAGCCATGGATTTCAGACCATTGAAAGTAGCCCGAACCACGTTTACCGGGTTGGTGGAGCCATAGCACTTGGCCAGTACGTTCTGAACGCCTGCGACTTCCAGCACGGCACGCATAGCACCGCCGGCAATCACACCGGTACCTTCATCGGCCGGCTGCATGTACACCTTGGAGGCACCGTGACGGGCCTTCATTGGGTGCTGGATGGTAGAACCGTTCAGCTCTACCTGAATCATGTTGCGGCGGGCAGCTTCCAGGGCCTTCTGGATAGCAGCAGGCACTTCACGCGCCTTGCCACGACCAAAGCCAACTTTACCCTTGCCGTCACCCACTACAGTCAACGCGGTAAAACCAAAAATACGGCCGCCTTTTACTACTTTAGCAACCCGGTTTACCTGAACCAGTTTTTCCTGCAGACCTTCGTTGGGATCAACCTTCGCCATAACCAAGCACCCTTAGAATTCAAGCCCGTTTTCACGCGCGGCATCAGCCAGCGCCTTTACGCGACCGTGATATTTAAAACCAGAACGGTCAAAGGCTACGCGCTCAATGCCCGCTTCTTTGGCACGCTGAGCAATAATCTGACCAACTTTGGTCGCTGCATCAGTGTTGCCGGTAGCGTCAGCACGCAAATCTTTCTCCACTGTACTGG
>NZ_LWEZ01000622.1:0-921 GCF_001634945.1 Alcanivorax sp. HI0044 | reverse complement strand
ATATGAGCCTGCTATTGTGATCGATCAACCCATCAGCCCCGATGAGTCCCGTGAAAGTTCGTAACAGCAAGGAACAACAACGGTATCGCCTGGAACGCGACATGGAACGCTTTCTCTCCGAAGGCGGGTCCATTAGTGAAGTGCCAAACGGGGTGAGTGGCGCCGATGCAGTCTCCGGCAAAGGCCACCAGACGGTGCTGTTCAATGGCCCACGTCAGGCGCAACGCACTGACCTGAGCCAGGTAGCAGCCACTATTGATGCACGCAAGCACAAGCCCCGCCGGCAACGCTTGAATGCCCGACCGCAGCGCAAACTGGTTTATGACGACTTCGGCGAACCACTACGCTGGGTCTGGCAGAATAAATAACCCGCCTTATGGCACCCTTATGGCACATCCAAGGACAGGTCTATGAAACGGTTTTTCCTGCTGGTATCCCTGATTGTCGCTGGCCAGACCAGCTCCGCCGATATTATTGAAACCGAAGTCACCCTGCCGGACGGCCTGGGCAAAGGCATCATGTACCTTAACGATGACCAGAAAGACCCTGGCCCCGGGGTGATCGTGGTGCACGAGTGGTGGGGCCTGAACGACTATGCCCGTAACCGCGCCCGCATGCTGGCTGAAGCGGGTTACACCGCACTGGCCGTGGACATGTACGGCACCGGCGAAGTCGCCACCCACCCCAAAGACGCCAAAAGCTTCATGGAAACCGCCCTGGCCGACCCGCAAGCCATGAACGCCCGCTTCCAGGCCGCCCGCACCATGATGCTCAAACAGCAGCAGGTAGCGCCGGGCCGCCTGTTCGCCATTGGCTACTGTTTTGGCGGGGCGGTGGTGCTGGAACAGGCCCGTCGGGGGACCGACCTGGCCGGGGTAGCCAGCTTCCACGGTAGCCTGGGCACAGAGAACCCGGCCAAGG
>NZ_LWEZ01000621.1:0-978 GCF_001634945.1 Alcanivorax sp. HI0044 | reverse complement strand
CTGCAGGTCGCAGCAATTATCGACATTTCAAATCCGGCCCTGACAATGGAAATATGATTCTCTCTATAATCCCTGCACAGATAAATAAACTTTGCTTCAGGGAATATTTCTTGCAGTTCTTTAGAATAAAATGAATACCCCGGATTCTTGTCACCAATTGCTAGTGGATTTCCTTTCTCAAAGCAGGAGAAAGAATAAAGGTACACGAGCTTACAGGCCAGGGCATAATCGACCCGATAAACGTTAGACAGAAGAGTATCTCGAAGCTTGCTCCAGTCGATCTTCCAGCTTTCAATCAAACCCTGTTTTTTAAGGTCAGCAATAAATGACGAGACCGTTTTTGCTGTCCAGAGGTCTAACCCTAAGTACTTCTTCTTTAGGTTTATGATGAACTGGCATTCAGGAGGAATAACAATAGATGGGTGGGCATCGAACATAGTTCTTAGCCAAGTCGATCCACTTCGAGGCCTACAGGTGATAAAGAACATGGGTAGACACTCCGCTAAGTCAATAGCATCATCGTATTTCACTGAGCCACCCCATCAATCTCAATCTCGCTCTTACAATACGTGACACAAGATAACTTGCCATATTGTATACCGGGATCAATAGACTAACGATTGGAGCAAAAACCTCTAGAACTACGCTGGAATTATCAACAACACGCCTTTGCAAAATTGGTGCTTTAATTATCAGTAACTGAAAGATAAAGGATGTGATAATTATGGAGCACACTTTACGTTTATCTGGCATGAATTCTGGCCTAATTACATCCATAAGGAGAATCAACCTGTCTTCTCCAGAATGATTCCAGGCCTTGTGACGATGCGCATCACAGAAAATAGTGGCCTTGCCTTCTTCCCAAGCAACGGCCTTTTCACCAACTTTAATTCCAGAAACGGGCAAGCCCGCAGGTATAACTAAGCCAAGGTGCACCCTGTTAGTAGCATTGGTGTCGCCAAAATGCTCAGGAATTTC
>NZ_LWEZ01000620.1:0-621 GCF_001634945.1 Alcanivorax sp. HI0044 | reverse complement strand
CAGCGGCGTCTCATCCTGCTCCGCGCGCACCCAGCCCGCCTGATACTGGTAGCGGGTACCGGGTTCAAGCCCATTAACCACCACCACCCCGGAGCCATCGAAGTTCCCGTTGAGGCGAAATTTACGAGGCTCAGACCAGCTGTCTTCCCCCTCTTTGCGCCAGCGAACTCGCCCCCACATAAACTTGTCGCCCGCGCCCAGCTCCCCTTTCGGCAATGCACCGAACAGGCGCACATGGTTCACACCGGACTCACCCGTAATCGGCCCCACCGCAAAGCGGTTCACTATCCCTGTCATCTGTTATTCTCCCCCTGCATTGAGCCCCCCGGCTCACGCTGCTAGCATCACTGAATAGAGGTGATGTCACCCCGTCTATTCAGGATAAAGACACTTTGCTCAAGGACTCGAAAGCCGCTCTGCTTTTATTCGTCGCTTTTGCTTCGATTTGCCTGTCTTCCCTGGCTTCAGCCAAAGGGCCGGACACCCAAATCATCGGCGAACAGCAGGAACACATTCACCCCTATCAGGGCCTGTACACCTTCTGCACGCCTGCGGATCAGTCGCCTGACATTAATGCCATTCTTCAACGCACCGACCTGCCCTGGCAACCGTCCGGTGCCA
>NZ_LWEZ01000619.1:0-989 GCF_001634945.1 Alcanivorax sp. HI0044 | reverse complement strand
CCCTGGCCCGCCTGAACCGGGAAAAAGTGGCCCTGCTGATGATCGACCTGGACCGCTTCAAACCCATCAATGAATCCCTGGGCCATGAAATCGGTGACCGCCTGCTCAAGGCTGCCGCCGAGCGCATTGCCCAACATGCCGGCGGCGAAGAATCCCTGGCCCGGGTGGGCGGCGATGAATTTACCCTGCTGCTGGAAAATCACGGCGGCGAAGGCAGCATCAGCCAGCAGTGCCAGAAACTGATCAACGCCATGAAAAAGCCGTTCCTGATTGACGGCCACGAACTGCTGCTGGGCGCCAGCATCGGCATCAGCCTGTTCCCGGATACCGCCAAAGAAGCCCAGAGCATGATCAACCAGTCCGACATGGCGGTGTACCAGGCCAAGCGCAGCGGCGGCAATAACTTCCAGTTCTATCGCAGCAACATGCGGGTAGCGTCGGTGGAACAGCTGGCCCTGGAAACCAGCCTGCGCAAGGCCATCTTCAAGAACGAATTCGTGGTGCACTACCAGCCGAAAATGGAGCTGGCCAGCAACCGCATCACCTCGGTGGAAGCCCTGGTGCGCTGGCAGCACCCCACCATGGGCCTGCTGCCGCCGGCGGACTTCATTCCCCTGGCCGAAGAAACCGGGCTGATTTCCGCCATCGGTGAACTGGTACTGGAGCGCTCCTGCCGCCAGGCCCACAAGTGGTACAAACAGGGGCTGGGCAACATCTGTGTATCGGTAAACCTGTCAGCCCACCAGTTCCGCAAAGGCAACGTGGCAGAAATCGTGGACCGGGTACTGTCCACCACCGAACTGCCCCCGCACCTGCTGGAACTGGAACTCACCGAAAGCCTGATCATGGAAGACATGGAGCAGAACATCGAGCTGCTTCAGCAACTGCGCACCCGGGGCATTGAGCTGGCGCTGGACGATTTCGGCACCGGCTATTCGTCGCTGAGCTACCTGAAGCGTTTCCCGGTGGACACCCTGAAGATCGATCGC
>NZ_LWEZ01000618.1:0-983 GCF_001634945.1 Alcanivorax sp. HI0044 | reverse complement strand
TGGTCATGGTGGCGCCGATATCAAATACCGCCACGGTTTCCAGCTCATCCGAGTTCGGCAAACCGGCCTGGATCAACTGGAAAGCACGCTCCATGGCGTACGCTTCCACATCCACCGCTTTCGGTTGCAGGCCACCGATTTCCAGTGCATCAGTGCGCATCTCCACGTTTTCGGTACGTGAAGCCGCAACCAGCACCTCTACCCGCTCATCGTTATTTTCCACCGGCCCCACGACCTGAAAGTCCATGCGAACTTCATCCATGGGATAAGGGATATACTGGTCGGCCTCGGACTTGAGCTGCAATTCCAATGCATCCTCGTCCAGATCCGCATCCATTTCGATGAGTTTGGTGATCACCGCGGAACCGGACACCGCCACCGCCGCGGTTTTCACCCCGGGGCGCGCACGGCTGACCAGGCGGGCAATGGCATCGCCCACACCTTCCACGTCGCTGATGTTTTTCTCGACAACCGCATTGGCCGGCAGAGGTTCAACCCCATAGCTCTCGACCTTGTAGCGGCCCCCTGATTTGGACAGTTCCAGCAGCTTGACCGCCGTGGAGCTGATGTCGATCCCCAGTAGTGTCTGGGCCTTTTTTCTGAGGAAAGGCAGCACTGTCGTCGTCCCGTCTGGTTATTATTGAAGTGTTTTTTCTTGCTAAAGATACACTTACACGTTTTTTATGTCGAATTACTTTAGGAGTTAGTAATAGCAGAACAGATATTAGATCACAACAAGCATTCCACCATATAATGACCCACTTCACGGGCCGGCTAGGCCTTTCTACCGATCCCAGCCAGTAGTTGCCGAAAACATGCGTTTACCCTCCTGGATCCGATACCTGCTGTTACTCCTTATTGCCGGCGCCGGCGGGGGCCTGACGGCGCTCGCCGCCTGCTACCTCTATCTGGCTCCCCAGCTACCCCCGGCAAGCCAGATTCGCGAGGTGGAATACCAGATCCCCCTGCGCATCTACAGTCGC
>NZ_LWEZ01000617.1:0-776 GCF_001634945.1 Alcanivorax sp. HI0044 | reverse complement strand
CCGACACCGCCGGGCGCTTGCATACCCGCGGCAACCTGATGGACGAGCTCACCAAGGTGACCCGGGTGATGAAGAAACTGATTCCGGATGCCCCCCATGAGGTATTGCTGGTACTCGATGCGGGCACCGGACAAAATGCCATCAACCAGGCAGAACAGTTCCGCGATGCCGCTGGCGTGACCGGGTTGGCACTCACCAAGCTCGACGGCACCGCCAAAGGCGGTATCCTGTTTGCCTTGGCCAAACGTACTGGCCTGCCGATTCGTTTTATCGGCGTCGGGGAACGACTGGAAGACCTGCGTCCCTTCCATGCGGAAGAGTTTGTGCAGGCACTGTTTGAAGATGTGACGGGGTGACAAGTTCAAAGTTAAAAGTTGAAACGCGGCACAGGCCGAAGCGGCTTGAGTGCCCGTGCCCGCGCTTTTCCCTTTGAACTTTAAACTTTTTACTTTGAACTGTCCGAAGGACGCCCATGATTCAGTTTGACCGGGTCAGCAAACGCTACCCGAACGGGAAAGACGCGCTCAGCAAAGTGGGATTCACACTCCCCGCCGGGCAGTTGACGTTTCTCACCGGTCACTCCGGGGCGGGCAAGTCCACCCTGCTGAAGCTGATCATGATGATCGAACGCCCGACACAGGGGCAGGTGCTGATTGATAACCAGAACCTGAACGGCTTCAGTAATCGCCACATCCCCCTGCTGCGCCGCAAGATCGGCATGGTCCACCAGAACCACCAGCTACTGTTCGACCGCAGCGTCTTCGATAACGTGGCCC
>NZ_LWEZ01000616.1:0-697 GCF_001634945.1 Alcanivorax sp. HI0044 | reverse complement strand
GCGGAGCAGCGACCGAGAGTCGGCCCGTAGGGTGAGCGTAGCGAATAACGTCCCTTGCGGCGCGATACGACACTTTCACGCTTGGGCTATAGTGTAGTGGTCTAATGAATCCGGACACCAACATAGGTGGTAAAGTTACCACCTTAATCGAGGTGCCAGATGACCAGAAAACGACGTTCCTTTACTCCTGAGTTCAAGCAGGAAGCCGCCAGCTTGGTGTTGGATCAAGGCTACACTGTTTCCCAAGCCAGCACATCGCTTGGTGTAGTTGAGAGCGCGCTGCGGCGCTGGGTCAAGCAGCTTGAGGCGGAACGTCAAGGTGTTACCCCCAAAGGCAAGGCTCTTACCCCGGAGCAGCGCCGGATACAGGAGCTTGAGGCTCGGTGTGAGCGCCAGGAACGGGAGAAGAACATTCTAAAAAAGGCTACTGCTCTCTTGATGTCGGACGACTGGAATCGTACGCGCTGATTGACCAGTTAAGTGAGCGGGAGCCTGTGGAATTGGTCTGTTCAGCGTTTAATGTGCATCGTTCCTGTTACTACGAACATCGTAAGCGGTGCCGTCGTATTGATGTGGAGAGGGTGGCCTTGAAAGCCAAAGTGAACCGCTTGTTCAATCAGAGTCGCAGTTCGGCGGGAAGCCGTACGATACAAGGGCTCCTCAATGAGCAGGGGGAGGAAATTGGCCGTTTCAAGGT
>NZ_LWEZ01000615.1:0-871 GCF_001634945.1 Alcanivorax sp. HI0044 | reverse complement strand
AGTAAGATGCGGCTGCTTTCGTGCTTCAGCGGTGTTCATTTCAGTAAGTGTCCGTGCAGCGGCTGTGTTAACTGAAGAAAGGGTCATGCGGCCAGGGCTCCGTTTTTCTTCCGGGCAGACACCTCGCCATAACGACCGAAACGAACCCGGTCGGTAGTGGCGCTGATCTGTTGGAAAAACTGCTCGATTGCCACGCATTGGTCGGTGGCATTTTCCAGTGTGTTAAACCCGCGCCGGAAGTCTTCCCCATCGGGCAGGTTCTGTGTGTACCAGCCCAAGTGCTTGCGTGCGATACGCACCCCCATGAACTCACCATAAAAATGATGCAGTTCGGACAGGTGCTGCTGCACGCAGTCATGGACTTCCGTTACTAACGGCGCTGCGGGCAGCGAGCCGTGCTCGAGGTAATACAGGGTGTCCCGGAAGATCCACGGGTTACCCTGAGCAGCGCGGCCGATCATGATACCACCGGCGCCGGTGGATTCCAGTACCCGTTTAGCTTTTTCCGGGCTATCCACGTCTCCATTAGCCATTACCGGAATATTAACCGCGTCCACCACCTGTTTGATGGTGGTGTATTCGGCCTCTCCGTTGAACTTGTCGGCGCGGGTGCGCCCGTGGATGGCGAGGGCCTGGATACCGGCGGCTTCGGCAATGCGGGCAATGGCGAGGGCATTGCGCTGATCGCGGTCGGGACCGGTACGGATTTTCAGGGTGACGGGGACGTCCACCGCATTGACCACCGCATCCAGGATGCGGCTGACCAGATCCGGGTCGGCCAGCAGGGCGGAGCCTGCGGCGCGCTTGCACACTTTTTTCGCCGGGCAGCCCATATTGATATCAATGATCTGGGCGCCGTGGTCCACGTTGG
>NZ_LWEZ01000614.1:0-1184 GCF_001634945.1 Alcanivorax sp. HI0044 | reverse complement strand
GTATGTTCGGCCTTAGATGTTTGTGCTGTAGGAGGCTGCTTGCAGCCGAATCGCTTTTCGCGGTGCGGGTTCGCTTGCAAGCAAGCTCCTACGTGTTTTGTTAACCCAGCTTGATGCCCTTGGCTTTGGCGGCCATGGTCAGAATCTTGGTGACATGGTCGCCGCCGGTCATCATTTCGCTGGCGTTGTCCATGTTGCCGATTTGCTCGAAGTGGGCGGCCACGCCATCCACATTACGCTCGTCGTCATTCAGGTAAACGCCTTGGCTTTCCATCAGGCGGACCATGGCGTAGCAACCGGCGCCGGCCAGCAGAATGCGATGGGTGGGGGCTTGCGTACTTGCCAGAAACAGCACGGCCGGGGTGATTTCCCTGGGCTCCAGCATGGCGAGCACTTCCGGGGGCATCAGGTCTTCGGTCATGCGGGTGGCGGCGGTGGGGGCGATGCAGTTTACCTTGATGTCGTATTTTTCACCTTCCAGGCACAGGGTATTCATCAGCCCGGCCACGGCCATTTTGGCGGCGCCGTAGTTGGCCTGGCCAAAGTTGCCGTACAGGCCGGAGGTGGAGGTAGTCATCACGATACGGCCGTAGCCCTGATCGCGCATGATCGGCCATACGGCCTTGCTGCAAATTTCCGAGCCGGTAAGGTGCACGGCCACGACCTTGTCCCAGTCGTCCTGGGTCATTTTCACGAAGCTTTTGTCGCGAAGGATGCCGGCGTTGTTGATCAGCACATCAATGCGGCCCCAGGTGTCGATGGCCTGCTTGACCATGGCTTCGACCTGGGTCTCATCGGAAACGTCTGCCCCGTTGGCAATGGCGTCGCCCCCGGCGGCCTTGATTTCGGCAACAACCTGTTCTGCGGCTTCACTGGAACCGCCGCTGCCATCGCGGGCACCGCCGAAATCATTGACGACCACCTTGGCGCCGAGTTTGGCCAGTTCCAGGGCGTGGGATTTACCCAGGCCGTTGCCCGCGCCGGTGACGATGGCCACCTGATTATCAAAACGGATTGTCATGGGTATCTCTCTGAATGCTTTTTGAGTTGAAAGTGAAAAGTTCAAAGTTGAAACGCGAGTAATGGTATTGCCAAATGACAGGCCCTGAAGCCGCGAAACAGACAGTGATTTGCTGAATTTTTTACCTCTCCAGAGCATGGCCGCGGGTAACGACTTTCATCTT
>NZ_LWEZ01000613.1:0-15413 GCF_001634945.1 Alcanivorax sp. HI0044 | reverse complement strand
GTGATCACCGCCGCAATCTGGCGAGGTGTCAGCTGAGCCTTGAAGTTGGGCATGGCACCACGGCCATTGACCAACACATCAATGTGCTCGTTCAGGTGCTCTTTATTGGTGGCAAATTCCGTACCGGCAAACGCCAGGCCGATACCGCCTTCACCATTGGCTCCGTGACACAGGGCACAAGCGCTGTCGTAAACCTGCTTACCTTCTTCCAGCGCCTGATCAATGCCGGCAAACGGTGTCAGATCCGGGCCTGAGGCAGCTTTTTCCTTCTCTTCAGCGATCCAGGTCTTGAACTCGTCCTGGGTCACCACTTCTACAGCAATCGGCATGAAGGCGTGGTTCTTGCCACACAGTTCCGCACACTGGCCGTAGTAAGTGCCTTCCTTACCTTCCGGTACCAGTGCCCAGGTTTCATTGACGAACCCGGGGATTGCATCTTTCTTGCCGCCGAAATCCGGCACCCAGAAAGAGTGGATCACGTCGTCAGAGGTCACCAGGAAGCGTACTTTCTGGCCCGACGGAATGATCAGTTTGTTATCCACTTCCAGGTTGTAGTTGTGGTCTTTCTCGGGAGCGTCCTTGCCGACCAGATCTTTCGCGGTGCCATAGGGGAACAGACCGCCGGACAGAACCGGGTTGTTGTACTGTTCCGGCGGCGTGGCCAGGTTGGAGAAGAAAGAGACACCAATATCGTTGTCGTCTTCGTACGTCAGGTACTCGTAGCTCCACTTCCAGCGATAGCCGGTCACCTTCACCGTCAGCTCTGATTCAGCGGTATCGTCCAGCTGAACCAGTACGCGGGTGGCCGGTACGGCCATGGCGATCAGGATAACGAAGGGGATCACTGTCCACAGCACCTCGAAAAACACGTTTTCGTGGAAGGTGGAAGGATTCGGATTCTTGGAACGGCGGTGGCGGATCATCGAGAACAGAATCAGGCCACAGACCAGAAGACCGATGACGGTCACGATCCAGAGAACGGTGGTGTGAAGATTTTGAACTTCCTGACTGACCTGGGTTACCCCCGGTCGCAGATCGAGATCGGAACGTTCGGTCCAGTCGCTAGCGAAGGTCATGCCACTGATCATCAGTGACGTCAGACCCGCCGCCGCGCGGTGGAACAGAGTTGACTGCATGCGTTTGCTCCCTGTTTTCCCCAGCGCTACCCCGTTACAGGCACGCTTGTTCTTTGCCGTTACCGGCGCCTGGAAAGCGAGTTTCAGGATTGATGCGGCGAAACGGTCACCAGACCTTCCCCACTGACATCGACGACCAAGGGGGCGGCCGCTTAACGTGTCACATGGGAGGCAAAACCCAATAAAATCAAATAGCTATTTACCGCCATGCTGATTTCATTGAATTGCCGGAGGTGTGGCAAATTGTCCCACTGCATTTATGGGCGCCAACTCTAGTCATTCGCATGGCTAAAGTCCAGCCGAAACGTAGGGTTTATCAAGCCTTTCAGGCAGATACGAAAGCCAAACGCTATGCTACACTCCGTCTCTATTTCCCTACCCAGCGTCTCTTTCTGCCATGTCAAAACGCCGCCCTATTTACCGCGTCATATTCCAGAACCAGGGGCAAACCTACGAAGTTTATGCCTCAGAGATATATCAAAGCGACCTGCACGGCTTTATCGAAGTAGAGGAATTCCTGTTTGATGAACGCAGCGGTGTGCTGGTGGATCCATCGGAAGAAAAGCTGAAGAGCGAGTTTTCAGGGGTTCTGCGGTCGTACATCCCCATGCATTCGGTCATTCGTATTGATGAGGTAGAAAAGGAAGGGGTCGGAAAAATCACGGAATCACGCCCAGAGCCCCGCAGCAGCAACATTTCCCCTTTCCCCATGCCGCCAGGTCCGGGCAAATAGCCGCACCTGCCTCTGCAAAAACCCTGCACCCCAAAAAAAGAAGGGCGCCGGTTAGACCGAGCGCCCAGAGGGTTGCCTGATGTTACTAAGAGGAGAAAACGTATTTTGCCTACTGAATTAGTCCGTGGGTGGATGCAAAGGTTCCCGACGGACTAAAAAAAGATCGTCCCGCTAGCGCGTGGCATCCCGGGAGGCCTGGGTTAGCACCGGGGAGCGTACTGCCGATAACTCTTTGCGGGCGCTTCCCGCCAGCAACATCGCCTGTTCCGCTCGCGCAATCATGCGAACAAACAGAACCAGCGCAAACCGTGTCATCCACTCCATTGTGGTCTCCTCGCGTTGCTCACCACTGCCGCCTCATTGGGCCGGCCGGGGTAATCGATACGGAATGATAAAGCGGGAAGTGCATCCATGCTCCCTGGCCATCCCTGCTGGCCCTTCTCCGCCTGCCTCGCTCAACGCGAGTTCACTGTATCAGAGAGCCCTTCCGCATCTTCGTTCACTGAACGGCAGGCTTTTTACCGGCCTTTTACAAGACCGGGAGCACACAGGCACTTTCTTTACCTATTCCCCCTGATTCCGGGAGGGAGCCTGCTCGCTGGACTGGATCGGCTCACCGTAACGCAGTGTCGGGTTCACATCATGCGGCTGCACCCAACCCAGATACATGCTGAGCAGGATGAACAGGAACACCGCCACGGAAAAGCCCACACGCCAGGCCAGAGCGCGCATGGTCTTGCCTTCCTTGCCCTGGTCCTTCACCAGAGACATGAGCGCGCGCCCCAGAGAAATCACTGCCGCCAGCAGTAAAATCACCACAATCAGCTTTACCCACCACATACTCGTTATCTCCTTGCACCCGTTATTACGGCGTATCAGAAACAGCGCCCGGATTCCCTGGATGAAAAGCCCGGCCAGCTATGTACAATGTGCCGCCATTGTTATGCGGCCATTTTATGCAGGCATTGTAATGGCCGACACTGCCAGTGCACGTACTATCGGCAGCGCACTGGCAGCAATGGATCGGGCTCCCCCTGTTTTGACCATGACACTGCTGTCACGAGGGCAGATAACCATGCCTCACTCTCCACGTCGCGCGCCCTGGATCGCTCTGCTGGCAACGCTAATTGTTGCCGGAATCTGCCTGCGCCTGGCCTTCTGGCAGCTGGAACGGGCAGAAGAAAAGCGCCAATGGCTCACGGAGCAGAGCGAACGAGCGACTCTACCGCCCGCAGACTTGCCCAGCCTGCAAGCCGCCGATGACCCCATGCACCGTCGCGCCTCCCTTTCTGGTCAATTCGATAACGCCCACAACCTGTTGCTCGATAACCGTACCCTGAACGGGGTGGCTGGCTACCATTTGCTAACCCCATTTGAAACCCGCAAAGGACGCTGGGTGCTGGTAAACCGGGGCTGGCTCCCGCGGGGAAATGATCGCAGCAGGCTACCGGAGATTGCCCCCATCACTGGAAACCAGACCGTCACCGGAACCGTATATCGGCCTTCTCGCGACGCTTTTGTCCTGAAAGACATGCCATTGCCCGACAATCAGTGGCCATTACGGGTTCAGAAAGTGGATTTTGACGCTATTGGTGAACAACTTGGGGTAGAATTGGCGCCCTTTGAAATCCGGGTCACCCCGGAACTGGCGCTGGGCAGCAACACACCGCTACCCCGGCACTGGCAGGACGTGACGGTGATAGGCCCGGAACGACACAAGGCTTACGCATTGCAGTGGTTCGCACTGGCACTGGCCGCCCTGCTGATATATGTTGCCGCCGCACTCCGAAACTGGCGCAAAGCACGCAAGACGCGAGAGGAACAGTAATGACTCCACGGACCAAAAACAGGTTCATTTTGTTAGCCATCATTGCTCCTTTTGTCCTGTTTTTCCTGGCTGGGCGTTTCCTGATTGATGTCGAGGAGCTACCCAAGGTCAACAAGGGCCAATTGCTGGTTCCACACATCGACATGGCAAGCCTGAACGCCACTGACAGCAACCAGCAACCCTACGACGGCAATGACATGAGCACTCAGTGGACCCTGCTCTATGTGGCCGGGGAAGACTGCGACACCCGCTGCAAGAACGGCCTCTATTATCAAGTACAACAAGTGCGCCTGACCCTGGGCGAAGACATTCAACGAGTGCGCCGGGTCATTTTGCATACCGCCCCGGCCGGCGCCGAGTTGCAGACGTTCCTCACCGACAAGGTGGATGGCATGATTTCTATCCATGCGGCTCCCGCCGATGTCACCCAGGCCCTGGCCCCGGTGTATGCCCCCGATGCCAGTCAGCCCATTGGCGATATTTTTCTGGTCAGCCCGGACGGCCAGATATTCATGCGTTACCCCACGCACGAAAACATGGATGCCACCCTCGAAGAGGCGGAGAACATCCGCGTCGATCTCAAACGGACCCTGAAAGGGTCACTGATCGGTTAAGGCAGGCTCTTGATTATGCAAACCCCCACCGCATCGCAGCGCTGGCTGCGCCGTTTCTGTATTCTGGCTGTGCTGATGGCCGCCGGCGTAATCATTTTGGGCGCCTGGACCCGACTGTCCGATGCCGGCCTTGGCTGCCCGGACTGGCCCGGTTGCTACGGCCATCTGGACGTACGCAAAGCCATCGCGCACGTGGCCACCACCAACGAAACCACCCCCGGCGCATTGCGCGAAGCGCACAAAACCGTGCCGGAAATGGTGCACCGCTATTTCGCCTCCACCCTGGGCCTGGTGATCATCATCATCGCGGCCCTGTCCTTTGTTAACCGCAAGCGGGAAAAGCAGCCACTGAAGCTGCCTTTATTCCTGGTGGCACTGGTTATCTTCCAGGGCATTCTCGGCATGTGGACGGTGACAATGGGGCTGCAGCCCACCATCGTGATGCTGCATCTACTTGGCGGTTTCACCACCTTTACCCTGCTGGTTCTTCTCACCGCACGGGTGTTCCGCTGGCCCAGCTTCCTCAATGATTGTGATGTGCTGACACTCAAGCCCCTGGCATCAATAACATTGGCCGCCATTATCCTGCAGATCGCCCTGGGTGGCTGGACCGCCAGCAACTATGCCGCCGTGGCCTGCACCGACCTGCCAGTGTGCGAAGAAGGCTGGCAGGATCGACTGGACTTCAAGGAAGCCTTCATTTTCTGGGGCCACGAACACGACAAGCCCGACTACGAGTACGGCGTACTCGACAACGACGCGCGCACCACCATACACGTGATGCACCGCTTCGGCGCGCTGATGGTCACCCTGCTGGTACTGCTGCTGGTGGGCAAGATCCTGCTGCGTGCTCGCAGCGTGTTCTTCCGCAATTTTGCGCTGGTTATCCTCGGCATCCTCAGCCTGCAGATCGGCCTGGGCCTGAGTAATGTGATGTTCGCGGTGCCGCTGGATGTGGCCGTGGCCCATAACTTCGTCGCAGTGATACTGTTGGCCAGCCTGGTACTGTTTATTCGCGCCATTAACGTGAAATGCGGCAAGCGCCAGCCCCCCAAACAGCAAGGAGCCCCGTCATGAGTGAGTCTGCCCACTGGCGCGACTATCTCGCCCTCACCAAACCCGGCGTGGTCATGTTGCTCATGGTCACCGCCGTGGCCGGCATGTTCCTGGCCACCGAGCCGGCGGGCATGGTGCCGCTGGGCACCTTCATCCCTGCGTTTGTGGGGCTGTCTCTGGCCATGATGGCCTCCGCCGCCATTAACCAGATCATGGATCAGAAAATCGATGCCATCATGAAGCGCACCGAAAAGCGCCCTCTGGTGGCCGGCAAGCTGACCCCGAAAGCGGCCATCACCTTCGCCGTACTGCTGGCGGCGGCCTCCATGATCATGCTGTACTTTCTGGTGAACCCGATCACCGCCTGGCTGACCCTGTTTGGCTTTGTCGGCTACGCCTTCATTTATACGCTCTATCTGAAACGCGCCACTCCGCAGAATATCGTGATTGGTGGTATCGCCGGCGCCATTCCGCCCCTATTAGGCTGGACCGCCGTCACCGGCGAAGCCCACCCCTACGCCTGGCTGCTGGTGCTGATCATCTTCGTCTGGACGCCACCGCACTTCTGGGCCCTGGCCATTCACCGCCGCGATGAATACGCGAAGGCCGACATTCCCATGCTGCCGGTGACCCACGGTATTCCGTTTACCCGTGAATCGGTGCTGTACTACACCATCCTGCTGTTTATCTGCACCCTGCTGCCGTATCTCACCGGCATGAGCGGCCTGATCTACTTGCTCAGCGCCCTGATTCTCGGCCTGGTGTTTCTTTACCATGCGGTACGGCTGCGCTTTTCCGAAGACCCGAAACTGCCAATGAAAACCTTCGGCTATTCGATCACCTATCTGTTTGCCCTGTTTACCGCCCTGCTGGTGGATCACTATCTGCCAGTGAGCCCGGCCAACGTGGCCACCTGGCTGGGGGCATAAACAGCACAGTTTCGAGATACGAGTTTCGAGTTGCGAAAGTCAAAAGGCACCAGCGCATCTGGTTTTCGAAACTCGTTACTCGCACCTCGCGACAAACCTTCACGATCTGAACCAGCGGTGCAATACTCTCCTTAACGGCCAAAAAAGGGAGAAAAACATGGCAACCCGCAGCATGGATGACTGGCTCGACGCCTACGGCGAGAGTCACCAGAACCCCACCAACAAGAAAGTGCATTTTGTCTGTGTGCCGGTGATTTTCTTCACCATCATCGGCTTTCTCTGGGCCATCCCGGCACCCTTTTTCACCAGTTTCTGGGCCTGCCTGGCGCTGGTCTTCGTGACCCTCTACTACGCCCGCCTGTCCCTGCCCATCGCCGCGGGCATGTTGGTTTTCAGCCTGCTCTGCCTGGCCGGCCTCAATCTGATCGCCTCCGCCGGCATCAGTGTCTGGCTGTTTTCGCTGGTGATCTTCATTCTCGCCTGGATTGGCCAGTTCTGGGGTCACAAGGTGGAGGGCAAGAAACCCTCCTTCTTCGAAGACATACAGTACCTGATGATCGGGCCCGCCTGGATCATGGGTTTTCTGTATCGCAAATGGGGAATTAAATACTGAGGCATTCTTGCAGGGCCGCTATAGGAGCACCTCTCGAGGTGCGAACCGAGCGACAGCGAGGATGAATTCCAGGCCTGTGCCGACAGTTTTATCTGATAACGCTTTGGAGCAGGCATTTTTGCCATTCCTTCGCCCAAGCTCAGGTTCGCACCTCGAGAAGTGCTCCTACAGTAACGTCTCCGTACCGCCTTTCCCCATTCGTACTTTTGCAGTAGTTTATAGGCCTACAACAACACCGTTTGGGGAAGGATTACCTGCATGGGCACTCTGATTTTTTTCGGCATTATCATTGCCGTCATCATTTACATCATTGCCGTCTACAACCGGCTTATCGCCCTGAAGAATCGCTTCAAGAACGGCTTTGCACAAATTGATGTGCAGCTACAGCGCCGCCACGACCTGATCCCCAACCTGGTGGAAACTGCCAAAGGCTATATGAGCCACGAGAAAGAGACGCTTACCCAGGTCATCGAGGCCCGCAACCAGGCGGTTAGCGCCAAACAGGCCGCCGCCGCCCACCCGGACGACGCCAGCGCCGTGACGCAACTTGGCAAGGCGGAATCCCTGTTGTCCGGCTCACTGGCCAACTTCTTTGCGCTGAGTGAAAACTACCCGGACCTGAAAGCCAACGACACCATGGCCCAGCTGATGGAAGAGCTGAGCAGCACCGAAAATCGCATCGGTTTTGCCCGCCAGGCATTCAATGACGCCGTGATGAACTACAACACCTACCGCGAACAATTCCCGCAGAACTTCATTGGTGGGTTATTCGGCAGCTTTAGCGAAGCCAAGTTGCTGCAAATCGAAAGTGAGCAGGCACGCAAGGCCGTGAACGTCAGCTTCTAACCCGGCCTTACCATGGATTTTTTCCAACACCAGGAACGGGCCCGGCGCAAAACCGGGCTTCTGGTTCTGTATTTCATCCTCGCGGTCATCGCCATTGTGGTGTGCGTGAATCTGGCGGTGTTGCTGGCGCTCTTCTGGGGCGATTTTCAGACCGTGTCGCCAAGCCAGTGGTTTACCCACCCTTTCATCCACTGGATTACCGGCCTCACGCTCGCCGTGATGTTGTTTGGCTGCCTGCTAAAACTCTGGCAACTGCGCAACGGTGGCCAGGGGCTGGCCGAGATGCTCGGCGCGCGCCATATCACCATGGACAGCACTGCTACTGGTGAAAAGCAGCTGATCAATGTGGTCGAGGAAATGAGCATCGCCTCGGGCATTCCTGCTCCCCAGCTCTATGTGCTGGACAAGGAAACCGCCATTAACGCCTTCGTGGCCGGGTTTCGACCCTCGGAAACCGTACTGGTGGTCACCCAGGGCACGCTCAATGAACTGAATCGGGATGAATTGCAGGGCGTCATCGCCCACGAATTCAGCCATATATTCAACGCCGACATGCGCCTTAATCTGCGCTTGCTGGCGGTATTGGCGGGCATTCTCGCGCTGGGCAAGGTAGGTGAGTACCTGATTCGCGGGCAACGCCGCTCCTCCTTCAGCCATTCTTCCAGCCGTTCATCATCCAACCGCAAGGGCGGTGGCGGGCTGATGTTTGCCGGCCTGGCCCTGATGGTGATCGGCTATGTGGGCCTGTTCTTCGGTCGTCTTATCAAGGCCGCCATTTCCCGGCAACGGGAACTGCTGGCCGACGCCTCTGCCGTGCAGTTCACCCGCAACCCGGCCGGGCTCGGCGGCGCGCTAATCAAAATACGCAACGGCGACGGCTCCCACCTGGCCACGCCCCACGCGGAAGACATGAGCCACATGTGCTTCGGGGAAACCCTTCACTTTCGCCTGCGCAACCTGCTGGGCACCCACCCACCGCTGGATGAGCGCCTGTCCGCCATAGGTAGCGACTGGGTGGCCCGCGCCCGCAGCCGTGCCCGGGACACGAGCACTCATGGCCCACAAAGCCCAGCAGCGGCTGGCCCTGTCGCTCCACAGGGGGCTTCTGCCTTCGCCGGTGGCAGTAGTCCAATAGAGGACTCCAGCCCGCCGCCCGCCGCTGCTCCGGCACACTCTACGTCTCTTCCTCCCTCACAAAGGGTAGGCACCGTCAGCGAACCGGATATGGGCTATGCCCGCAGCCTGCTGGAGGCCATTCCCGAGGATCTTCGGCGCCAGATACGCTCGCCCCAATCGGCAGAAAGCGTGCTCTACGCCTTGATCCTCAGCACCTCGACCAGCGACACCGAATCACTGCTGGATGCACTGAACGTCAGCGGCGAACGCCAGGCCCTGGTGACATTAAGCGAGACAATCAGGGCTCTGGGCTCGCGCCTGCGTCTGCCGCTCATTGATCTGGCCTTGCCCGTCCTCAAACCGTTGCCCGCCGATAACCGTGCCCGCATCCTTGCGCACCTGACGGCACTGATCGAGGTCGATAACCGCTACACCTTTTTCGAATGGGCGCTGGTGGGACTGGCCCACCAGCAACTGGGCGAGCAATCCGGCAAGAACCGCCGCACCCGCTTCCGCCGCTATGGCGCCCTGGCCGCCGAGCTGCAACTGCTGTTTTCCGTGCTGACCTGGGCCAGTGGCGCTGAAGATGGAGAGGCCCGAACACTGTTCCAACGCAGTACCCATGGACTGCTGCCCGCCGGCCGCACCTTGCTGCCCCTGACCCATTGCGGCAGCCACAAGCTCGGCCATGCCGTAGACCGGCTGGCCGACCTGTCTCCCCTGCTCAAGGGGCCGGTCATTGATGCCGCCGCCGACCTGGTGCTGGCCGACGGCAAGGTGCAAGTGCAGGAAGCCGAACTACTGCGAACCATCGCAGCACTGCTCGAGTGCCCGCTACCCCCGCTGTTCGCCAGCTGAACCCTTTCAGGTCTACGGCAGACCGGGCCGTGCCACCATTGCCCTGATCGCCCACCGACAAGATTCCGTCAGTTTTACTGATGGGCACCCTCGGTTATGCAAAACACTGAATTTGCTTCAAATTGTCAGTTTTAACTTACAGCTATCGGAGCAACTTCCCTATGCATTGACGGGAAAGTATGGGCAGAATACGAACATCTCCGAAACACTGCCGTTGATCGGCATATTTGTGATTGGCATCACGTTTTAACGGACGATCAACCTCATGGGACGAGGACGAGACAATGAAATTCAGTAAAGCAAGCACCCGCAATACTTGGGAATCTGTGGCTCACGCCACCGAACAGGTTCGTAACGGCAGCCTGGACCCGGCCCTGTCCGCCTGGGTTAATGCGCAAGGCTTTGCGCTGGATGAAACGGTCTTTTCCTCTGTATGCCGTTTCGATGAGGGCATCTACACCGGCACCCTGGTGGACCACCGCGGCCATGCCTGGGAATTCTTTGCCGACCTGAACGATCCGCAAAACTGCGACCTGGAAGACGTGACAGACACCCTGGGCCCGAAATCCCCGGATCATCCCCAGGCAGATCTGTGTGACAAGGTCACCATGGCGTTGCTGTACCAGCGTGAAAAGCAGCTGGCCGCCTGAATCAGACTGCCGATTCCCGGCGTTATACGCCGTCGCGCCGAAAAGGCAGCAACGTCCGCGCTTGGTCCTGATAGCGCTGCACATGCAACGCCTCTTCCTCACAGAAATCCCCGATCGCCCGCTGAAACGCAGGCTCGCGCAAATGGTGCATTGACCAGGTAATCACCGGCTCGAAGCCGCGCAGAATCTTGTGCTCGCCCTGCACGCCCGGATCAAATTCCTGCAACTGCTGCTCAATGGCAAACTCGATGCCCTGGTAGTAACACATTTCGAAATGCAGACAATCGCGCTCCTGCAGGCAGCCCCAGTAACGGCCGTAAAGCTGGGTATCGTCGAAGAAATACAGGGCCGCCGCGATGGGTGCCTGGGTGTTGCCATCCCGGGCCAGCACCATCATCAGCTGGTCCCCTTGCTGCTCAGCCACCGTCGCGAAAAAGGCCTCGTTCAAGTACGGCATCTGCCCGCGCTTGAGGTACGTGCTGGCATAGCAACGGTAGAAAAAGGCCCAGTCATCCGGCTGGATCTCAGCCCCTCGACGCCGTTCTACCTGGATACCCTGCTCCTGAATTCGCCGCCGCTCCTTGCGTAAATTCTTGCGCTTGCGGGACTGAAACCGGGCCAGAAACCCTTCGAAATCGGCATAGTCACGATTGAACCAGCGAAAGTGACAGGCCTGACGGGACACCAGGGGCAGCTCCACCAGCGCCTCGCGGCTTAGCTGGTCTGGAAACAACAAGTGCCAGCCACTGGCCTGTTGCGCTGTCATTTGCTCGCTTACCGCCTGCCAAAGCGCGTCCGGGCTCCAGTCGCCCAGCCAGCGAGGCCCCACCACCGGCGTGAACGGTACCGAGGTCACCAGTTTGGGGTAATAAGCCAGCCCATGGCGTTGATAGGCGTCCGCCCAGCTGAAATCGAATACGTACTCGCCACGGGAATGATTGCGCCCGTACAAGGGCAACCAGGCACCTTCACGCTCCACATGGCAGGGCGACCAGCCGGTCTCGGGGGTGGTGGCGCCGCACTGCTGCAACGCCTGAAAAAAAGCCGGGTTCAGGAATGGATATGACGTCAAAATGACTCCAACATGAGTTTCACCGCCAGCTTGGGTACAATGCCCGGATTGTGCGGCGCCTGACAGTCATTACCGGCAAGCCCTGCCAACAAAAAGGGCAACGGTAACGGGGGTTTTACCCGGGCACCTTAACCGCGCAATACCGCCTCGTCATCTGGCGGTTTTTATCCTTACTTTTATCACTCATTGCTTAAACAAGGTAACGTCAATTCCATGAATGTCTCTAAATCGCTGACTATTTTTTACGTCATCGTCACCCTGTTGCTGGCCATCCCTGGCGCCTGGCTTCTGTTTGCGCCGGAAATGGCCCTGGTGACCATCCACGAAAACCTGGCCATGATTCAGGTTTCCAACATCCACAGTCAACAAACCGGCCTGGGCCTGTTGCTGGCCGCTGCCGTGAATCTGGTCTGCCTGCTTGGCGGGCGCCAGCGGCTGCCGCTGCATGTGGCGGTGTTCTTCTACCTGGCCGGCCTGGTAGCCAGCCATGGCAATACCGTTTTCACCCACCAGGCGTGGCTGTGGATCCCGGTCCTCGCCTACCTGCTGCCGCTGATTCCCTTCAGCAAGCTGGTGCCAGCCAACCTGCCCCTGCCTTCTTTGCCCGGCAGCAATGGCCAGCAGCGCGGTGAAGTGAAGTGGTTCAACCCCAACAAGGGCTTCGGCTTCATTCTTACCGACAGCGGCGAAGAGCTGTTCGTGCACTTCAAAGCGGTACAGAACGGCGGCCGCCGCAGCCTGCGCACCGGCACCAAGGTACGTTTCGATACCCGCATGTCCGACCGCGGGGAACAGGCCGATAACGTTTATATCGAGCAATAAAGCAACATAAGTCACATCACGCGGCACGCGACAGGCTGCACGCGGCGGCGTGTTGCGTGCCACCTGATTGCCTGCAGCGGAATAACAATAATGACACTAGCAACGGCTGATTGGGTGGTCCTCGCCGGCTACCTGTGTGTGGTGCTGGGTATCGGCCTCTACTTTTCCCGCCGTAACACCAACACCGAAGAATATTTTGTGGGCGGTCGCCGCTTCCGTGGCTGGGTGATCGGCCTGTCTCTGGTGGGTACGTCCATCAGCTCCATTACCTTCCTGGCCTACCCCGCCGACGCCTTCAAGACCGACTGGCTTCGCTATCTCCCCAACCTGGCCTTGTTGCCCGCCATGCTGGTGGCCGCTTTCGTGTTCTTGCCGTTTTTCCGGCGCGGCAATATGACCAGCGCCTACGAATTTCTCGAGCAACGCTACGGCCCGTCCATTCGTGTGTATGGCGCCGTGGCCTTTCTCGTGGCTCAGCTGGTGCGCCTGGCCATGATCCTGTGGCTGCTGTCACTATTGATTCAACAGGTCACCGACCTGTCCCCCGCCACCGCCATTGTGCTGGGTGGCCTCTTTGTGGGGTTGTACACCGTGATCGGCGGCATCGATGCGGTGATCTGGACCGATGTGCTGCAAACCGTGATTCTGCTGCTCGGCGGCATCATCTGCCTGTGGGTGATACTGGATGCACTGCCCGGCGGTCTGAATCAGGTCTTCGAGCAGGCCGGCAATGCCGGCAAATTTGCGCTGGCACCGTGGGAAAACGGCGCCCCGGGTGACACCTCCTGGTCGTTCTCCCTGAGCGAAAAAACCGCCACCATGATGTTGCTGATCGGGCTGACCAACTGGCTCACCGAATACTCCAGCAATCAGAACACCGTGCAGCGTTATTGCGCCTCTCAATCGACCCAAGAAGCGCGACGCGGGCTCTGGGTCTACCTGTTCACCGCACTGCCAATCTGGGCATTTTATATGTTTTTGGGCACCGCGCTCTGGGTGTTCTTTCAGGCATACCCGGACCCGCACGCCAGCGCCATTCTGGCCGGCGATGCCCGGGCGGAAACCCTGATGCCCCATTTCATTACCGGTTACCTGCCCGCCGGCGTAGCCGGGTTGGTGATCGCCGCAGCCCTGGCGGCAGCCATGAGCTCTCTGGATTCCAGCATCAACTCGATCACCACGGTCAGCGTGGTGGATCTCTATCGACGCCACCTGCGCCCCGGCCGCGATGATCGCCACTATTTGAAGGTGGCCTGGGCTATCGCCATCGCCGTTACCGGGTTAATGATTCTCGGCGCGCTGTGGCTGAACCAGGCGGAGACAAAAACACTGCAGGATACCTCCACCATTCTGGTGTCTCTGCTGGGCGGCGGCATGTTGGGTTTGTATCTGCTGGGGTTCTTTAGCAAGAAGGGAAATGCGCGAGCAGCCTGGTGCGGCATCGGCTGCACGCTAGTATTCACCGGCTGGACGATTCTGACCAATAACCAGCTTCTGCCGGAGGCGCTCAGCGCCCCCTTCGATCTGTATTACACCGGCCTGATCGGCAACGTGTTGATGTTCCTGGTCGGCTACCTGGTGGCGCTGCTCTGGCCCGCCGCCTCGGTGGCACCGCCTGCGTCCTTACCCGCCTCCGAAGGCTGAACCGATGGCTGTGGCGCGGGCATGGCCCGTGCCCGTAGAAGCCGGTCCCGCAATAACCAACCTGCCGCCCAACACACCAGCCAAGGGTCGATCAGGTAATCCCACAGATTGTCACTGGTCAGCAAACCGGCGCCAAAGGCGCACTGGGCCGCCACCAGAATCAGGCAGGACGCATAGGCTCGCATGACCCACGCCAGCAAACCGACCAGCAACAGGGCCGTGCTGAACCCGAAATGGCCAAAGCCCAGCGCGTAGGGATCCGCATAGCTGGAGCCCATGCTCATCGGGTAGAACCACAACGCCATCAATACCAGCATCAGGCACGCCGTGCGCAGTTCTCGCACCGGCAGCCAGTAATGCCCGGCAACACGATGCTGAATCGCCAACACCGCCAGCAGGCCGGAAGAAATACTGAAACCGGCCAGATAACTCAGCACCCAGGCCCCTGGACCCCACGGGTAGGGCAACAGGGACCAGACAAAAACCAGGCCGGCCAGAACCCCACGCCCGCGCAAGGACAACAGGTTGGCACTGATACGCAACTGCACCGCCACCAGCACCAGTGCGCAAATCACCAGATCAAGTGACATTATCGAGCTCCCTGTTCTGGTTGTTGTTGCGACGCGCCGCCCTCAGAGGCATCCGCTTTCAGCCAGGCATGGCGGATCGCCGTCTTGTTCCAGGTGTATAGCAAATGCAGGTCCCCGTTACGGGTACGCACCATGTAGGGGTAATCGTACTGAAACTCACACCCTCGGTCGGGCTCGCACTTGTTGGCTTTTACCCGCTCCAGGAACAGGCGCTGGTCCTCAGGGATCGCTTCACCAACAAATTCATCATCGATCAGGTCAGCAAACGCATCCGGTTTCAATGCACTGCCCCGCCATTGCTCACGATTATGGAAAAACCAGCGATCTTCCCAATGCTGCCCGGCATCACGGGTTTCACGAATACACAGGTCATCGCGCTCTTCACGATTACAGTTGGTCGCCACCAGCCAGTGCCCCGGCCCCATGGCGACACCTCCCACGGCTGAGCTGGGGTTATCCACCGGCGCATATTCCAACGGTGACCAGCGCCAGCCCCCATCGCTGCTGGAAGACTGATACAAATACCCGTTGTTCGGCTCGTTCTCATTGCGCAGGAAAGAGACCGCGTGGTTGCTGTCGTCCACCAACACCAGCGGCTGAATGGCCTTGCGCCCATGGCCGATGCGGGCCTTGCCGAGGATACGGTTATCCCGATCCAGGCGCAGGATTTCACCAAACTTGCCAATCATCTCGTGGTAGACCGGCAACCCGATAGAACCATCGCTGTAATGGATTGGCGGGGTTTTGACCAGCGTGCTGATATTCAGGAACGGGGTCGCCACCAGTGCCGTCTCGAAGTCCCAGCTGGCCCCCAGATCTGAGGATTCCATCACCACCAAACGGCTGGCCGCCCAACCACCGAAACTCACTGCCACCACAAACAATCGCATGTGGCCGTCATCGTCC